>MENE01000021.1:14333-17202 GCA_001769005.1 Bacteroidetes bacterium GWA2_31_9b
TTTCTTTAGAAGAAATAAGAGTTCCGCAAAAACGAAGCGCTTGTTCTTTCGAACGTATTTATTTTTCTCGCGGTAGCGATATAGATATTTACCAGGAAAGAAAACAACTGGGTCGATTATTGGTTCCATCAATACTTAAATCAGTTGATTTTGATTTGGAAAACACTGTTTTTTCTTTTATCCCAAATACTGCTGAAACAGCTTTTTATGGAATGGTTGATGGACTGAAAAATTACCTGCTCGAGCAACAAAAAATAGCAATACTTGCTATGGGCGATAAGCTCAACGAAAAAGAATTCGACCGAATCATGGTAAGTAAAATTCGTGTAGAGAAAATAGCAGTTAAAGATATTAAGCTACGCACATTTATTGCTCAGGATAAAGGAAGAAATGACTTAGTGAATCATGTGTACGATATTACTTATGGTACAGTTCACGAAGGAGTCGATAACCTTGTAGTTATTGATGATTCAATTGTTCGGGGAACAACCTTGCGTGAAAGCATTTTAAGAATATTAGACAGATTAAAACCTAAAAAAATAATTGTTGTTTCATCGTCACCGCAAATCAGATATCCAGATTGTTATGGAATTGATATGGCAAAATTAGGTGATTTTGTTGCTTTCAGAGCTGCAATCGAGTTGCTTAAAGAAAGTGGAAACGAGCATATTATTAATGATGTATATAAAAAATCGAAAGCACAGGAAAATCTTCCTAAAGAAGAAATTGTAAATTATGTAAAAGAAATATACAAACCATTTACACCCGAAGATATTTCGTTAAAAATAGCAGCACTACTTAAAACAAAAGATGTTAAAGCCGAAGTAGAAGTTGTATTTCAATCAATAGAAGATTTACATGCAGCTTGTCCTCAACATACCGGCGATTGGTATTTTACAGGCAAATATCCAACACCTGGTGGAAATAAAGTAGTTAATAAATCATTTATTAATTTTATCGAAGGAAAAAATCAGAGAGCGTACTAGTTTCTTCTTTCATTTCTTAGTTTCTTATACAAAGAATAGAAACAAAAGAACAAAACAGTGAATCTTCATGAGCAAATGGAGAATATTATTGCTGTTTTTAAATTTACCGAAATCTACTAAAAATTTGGTTTCATGCGAAGCATGGGTCGTTTAGATACTTGTTCGTAATTATATTTTATATTTATTTTTTCAAAATAGAATACTTCAAAAGTGCAATCTTACACAAACTTATCAAATGCGAGTTTGTAATAATTAAAGGTTAAGGGAGTGCAGGCATGGCAAAATGGCGAGCCATAGTTAGTGTGAATAAAAAAAGCCATAGAATTCCATCAATAGGGCTTGCCTATTTTGGTTGGAATTCTTGGCTTATTTTAGAGCGCGTTGAAGCATCATTTTGCCTTGATTTTTTCGTTCTTTTTTATCAAGAAAAAAGAACTAAGAATATAACATTATGTTTTTAGAATATATTAGATGTTATAGGATTAAATATCAGAGTGTTTCCTAATTTAAAACAAAAAACCAACTTATTAAGCTGGTTTTTATATTTTGTATAAGAGAGTTTTTAATCCTTCTGTATCTATTTTTTATGTTTGAATTTTTTAAAGAATGTATTTCTGATATACGTTGTAATATGTCTTTCCTTTTTTACCGGAAAAATATCATTAATAGTTATCATAATTCCTGATTCTTCAACTCCTCCAAAAGTTTCATTTATAGAAGTCCCGAAAAACTTCATCGAAGGAGAAAGATTCATGTAAGCATTAATCAATGGGGGAATATTGAGGTTAAATTCACGAACTTGTTTTTGAAGAATTCTATAATTTTCTTTGTAATCTTTTCCAATAAATATTGATTTCATTTTTTTCTCATCAATATTCAAAGTTAAAGGTTTCTTTGGAATAACTTGGTTATCATAATCATGAAACTGACTATTTAAAAAATATAAAATCATGTTACGAGCTTCAGGATTATAATGAGGATACATGGTAACTTTTCCGAAGTAATATTTTATCTGTGGATTTTCAATTACCAAAGCACCTAAACCATCCCAAAGATTATCTAATGCAAATAAAGCCTTGCGTCCTGCTGATGCTGATTGAAATTTAGGTTGAATAAACGATCGCCCAAGCTCAATCATATAAGGGAGATAGGTTTTACTAAATTCTTCTGAAAATTCAAACAGTTTTGATGTTGCAAGATTATTCGGATCGCTATTTTGATTGCAAACATGAAATCGATAACCACCTACTATTTCTTTTTCATCAGGATCCCATGAAATGAGTTGCTCGTATGGTTCGTCTTGAGTATCAAATTTGTCAATATCAATATCTTTGCCTGTTCCACCACCTGCATTTCGAAAAGTAAGCTCCCTTAATCGGCCAATTTCAAGCATTACATTTGGAGAGTTGTGATGATTTATAATATATAACTCATTTCCTCCATTATTTGTTTTTCGTAAAAATTTTTCAGAAGTTAATTCGGCTTCAATCAGTTCCTTATCAACAGGTTTAATAATTTCTTCCATTTTTTATTAAAAAGTTAAATCATGTAAATTTAGAAAATTATTTTTGATTTCGTTGTTAACTAAATCGAGTCGAAATATCATTTGCTAATTTATAAATATATATTTTTACCTTTTGAGCCCATTCTTTTGGACTTCTTGATTTATCAAATACCGAGTAAGGTATTGGTGTTCCAATTGTTAATGTAATTGTTTTTCCTTTTTGCTTGAACATTTCATCAGGTAAATAAAACATTTCAATATTCGCTTTAACACCAATCTTATTGCGAAAGTTTGAGAGATTATAAAAGAATTTTGAGTTTTCACCATCAATGTGAACCGGTACTACATCTCGTTTATGCTGAACTGCTTTTGTAATAAA
>MENE01000021.1:17219-17812 GCA_001769005.1 Bacteroidetes bacterium GWA2_31_9b
AATCTGTTATTTTACCATTCACTTTTCGTGAACACATTCCCGCCGGGAAATTTAAAACTTGAACATCGGATTTATAAATTTCTTCAATTCGTTTAACATATTCAACAGATTGTTTTCCATGTTTATTTACTGGAGCAAATATTGGTTCAAGATTTTTGAGATTCATTAAAATATCGTTAACAAGAAACTGAAGCGATGGATGTTTCTCTCCAATAACTTTTGCAAAAACTAATCCGTCAAGTCCACCTAGTGGATGGTTGGCAACAAATATAAACCTGCCAAATGAAGGAATATTTTCTGTCCCTTTAACAATAATTTTTACTTTAAATAGATCAATAACTGCGTTTGCAAAATCAAGACCCATTTTATCTCCCAAAATAGGGAGTGCATCATTAATATCTTTTTGGTGAACAACACGTTCAATATATCTATAAATAAAACCGGGAAGAAGTTTTGCAACCTTGGGATTTTTTTCTTTAAATATCTCCCTGATATTAATGTTTTCCATATTTTATGATTTGAAAAAATTGTTAATAATCACCCAAAAATAAAACAATTATTCACTAAAAATAAATTTTCGGCGAAAGTGTGGC
>MENE01000021.1:17833-18496 GCA_001769005.1 Bacteroidetes bacterium GWA2_31_9b
AATATAGCTTGACCAGATCTACATAAAAATAGTATTCAGTGCGTCCATGAATGATTATTTGAAGTTCATGAGGTGTCTATAATTTAAAGATCAAAAACCTCATACTCCTGCTCCAGGGTATCAATCAGCATAAAGCGGTTGCACAGGCTTTTGCCTTTGCCGGTTAGTATCTTGAGCACTTCCGAAACCTGTATAGAGGCTACCAGAGCTGGTGTAAATGAAGGGTTACCCAATTCCTGCTCAATGCCTTTATTTAGTGAAGCCTGATGAATACTTCCAGGAATATGGTCGCCCGGAAATATGGTCGCCACCTGCCCATACCAACCGGCAATAGCACCATATACCATGGGAATTTGTAGCAGTAAAGCATATCGTTGCAAAATCATACGTGTACTTATGTTATCTAATGCATCGCATAGAACATCATGGTTTTGAAGTAAATCCATGGCATTGTCATCATTCAAAAATAAATTATGGGTAATAATTTTTATATCGGGATTTACCTTTTCGATCCGATCCCTAGCGGCCAGAACCTTCGCTTGTCCGATATTATCGACTGTTGATAGCAATTGTCTGTTGAGATTTGATTCATCAAAAACATCCCCATCAATCACTGTTATGTGACCGATGCCAAGTCGGGCAATCTGCTCAATGATATATCCT
>MENE01000021.1:18508-21288 GCA_001769005.1 Bacteroidetes bacterium GWA2_31_9b
CAGCCAACAACTGCAACTCGCTTTTCCCGCAAGGATCGATTTTCCTCACGGCTAAGCATGTTTTCGTTTTTTAAATAGCGTTTATCCAATTTATTCTTTATTAAGTTTTTGCTGCCATATTCTGAGCACGAAACAGTGCAATCCGAATGATTTCTTTCGCATGTGATATCTCAGCCTCCTCCCACAGGTGGGAAGATGGCAACGATATCACCCTCTTTTAGTTCATTATCTAATGACCGATCCATACCATTGACCAGCAAAATCGCTACATCTCGGGCATTAATGCCCAACTGATTAATAATATCATGGGCGGTAACCGGCCTGTTGAATTCCATCAAGAGCTCCTTTTGCCTTCCCTCGCGCAATGTTGCGAATAGCCTCACCTTAATTTTCATACCTGTTTTATTTATCCTTACGATAGTTAATTATTAAAGACGTTTTGAATTAAATTTGCAACCTAATTTCGTAACTGTTTCTCTGAAACAATCCTCTTTGACCTAACTGCAAAATACAAATTTCCTTGACCACATGCAATCCGAACAGGACGGTGAAACACCTTCACAATCAAATTCAGTATCATGTACCAAACCACAACCATCCACAAGGTCGCAATCGGGACAAGAGGGTATATGATTGTTATGGATTTTATTGCGGAAGCTTACATAACGGCTGTCATCCCATAACTGTAAAATGGTTTTGTTAATCACATTACCAAAACTGTACTGTCTAATGCTTTTAGGCCTCCCAAAAATAACTTCACGCCCCGGATGTGATAAGCGGTAACATGGAACTATCTCTCCGCTGGAAGTAATAAAGGTTGAGTCTTCATCCACAAAAGCACACTTTCTCTCCGTTTTTAGTTCTACTTCAGGTAATATCATCCTCAGCCCACGTTTGAAAGAATGAATCTTGATTTTATGAAACATTTCTTTCATCTCTTTATTTTCATAGCGCGAATAGAGTATATCTCCTGCTTGGTTCTCATTTTGTGGAACAAGGTGTGAAATCACAATATTTCTTATATTTTTCGATGCGAGAACATCCATTAAAGGGAAAATATCTTGGATGTTTTTCCTTGACACTACAAACTGAATATCGAGAAAGGGGTTATCCAGATTGTTCATCTTTTTGAGATAATTCAAAAAATCCAGATTTGATATCAAATCATCAAAAACAACGCCCCTGCCTTGGTACATCTGTTCTTGCATACCGTCAATTGACACCACGAATGAATGTATGTTTTTTACAATATCTGTTGTAAGTTTCGCTCTGAATAGTGTTGCATTTGAGGTAACATGGAGATTTTTATCACGGAGTTCATTAACAGTTTTTTCGAAGAAAGGAGAAAGTAGGGGCTCACCCATGCCACCCAGAACAACACTATGGATTTCTGCACTTTCCTTGATTTGTTTAACCACTGTTTCCCATACATTTTCATACATATCCATGGGTTTGTGAACCCATTGGTGGCGAAAGCAAATATCACAAGACAGGTTGCAGGAATCGGTAAGTTCTATATAGACTTTTCTTAGCATAGGTTGGTTGATGATCTAGTATATCAAGGTTAAAAAAATGCCCGAAGCTTCCCAAATACAGATAAGTATAAAAAGGAAGCTTCAGGTGTTTTTAATTAAATCAGCATTACAAAGAAATGCCTAAAGCTTTAAGTTTTTCAGGAGTAGGAATTCCTTTTTCGTCCCAGCCTCTTTCTTTATAATAGAGCGGAAGTATTTCGGCTAGGCGACTCTTATGTCCTTTGGAAGGACCCTCAGGAATGGCTTCTTCCATTAAACGTTTAGGCAATTTATCTTCCGAAGGATTTATGCCGGCTTTCAGGTTCCATACCCTCTCGAGGTTCCAGATGCGGTCGCCCAATTCAAGTATTTGTGCACCTGTATGTGCCTTGCCTGTTATTGCAGAGAACATTTCTGCATAATCATCAATATTAAGTGCAAAAGAAGTAAACAGGCACAATCCGCAGGAGTCGATAAAAGCGGTTAGGTCTTGAAAGATTTTCACCCATTCAGGTTTCCCTTTAATTTCAAGCCGATCAAGTTTTTCAGGCAATCCAAGAATTTCAGGTGAAATAAGATAGCCACGCACATGACAACCACCCCTATTAGAAGTAGCATATTGCAATCCTTGTCCCTGAATGCCTCGTGGGTCATAAGCAGGAAGTTCCTGTTTTTTAACTGACATTGACAATTCGGGATGTCCATAAGAATCAGCTAAGCGATAAGAGCCTTCAGCCATTTTGCTGCCCAATGCCCCTTCGCGCCGACCCATTTTTTTCACCCATTCTACCATGCTATCACTATCGCCAAATTTCAAACCCAATCCATTGAGTTCCTCATCTTTGATGAAACCTTTCTCATAAAGTTCCATGGCCGTGGCAATGGTAACACCGGCAGAAATTGTATCCAGACCCATTTCATTGCACCAAAAGTTGGCCTTGATGACGGCTTTCATATCTGACGCACCGCAATCGGCACTGAATGCCCATACAGTTTCATATTCTGGACCACCGGTCTCAATATCATCAGCCTTGGTATAACGGCCGCAAGCAATGGGGCAACCAAAACAGGATTCTCTTCTAATAAGATACTTTTCACTCATGGTTTCACCGCTGACCATCTCCGCTTTATCAAAATAGGATTCCTGAAAATTTTTTGTAGGAAACACACCCGACTCGTTAATGATGTTCACCAAAACATTGGTTCCGTACGTTGGCAAACCAGATCCGGTAACACCATTTTCTTTAATTTTCGCCCTTCCTCTTT
>MENE01000021.1:21345-21832 GCA_001769005.1 Bacteroidetes bacterium GWA2_31_9b
CAACAATCGCTTTGAGATTTTTGCTACCAACCACAGCGCCAACACCTGAGCGACCGGCAGCCCGGTTAATGTCGTTCATTACACCGGCAATACGCGATAAATTTTCGCCTGCAGGGCCAATACAAAGCACTTTAGCTTTATCCGAAGCCTCTTTCATCAAAGCCTTGGTGGTTTCGATGGTTGTTTTACCCCAAACATGGGCAGCATCGCGAAACTCAATTTTGTCATCTTCGATAAAGATACTCACCGGTTTTTCCGATTTGCCTTCAAGGATAAGGGCGTCATAACCGGCAAACTTAAATTCGGCTCCCCAGAAACCACCGGAATTAGAACTTGCGATTGTTCCTGTAAGAGGTGATTTGGTAACTACCATATACCGACCACCAGCTGGTGACTGGGTACCGGTTATTGGACCTGTAGCAATAATCACTTTGTTAGCCGGGTCAAATGGATCGATGAGCGGATCAACCTCATCACACATAATTTT
>MENE01000022.1:0-6848 GCA_001769005.1 Bacteroidetes bacterium GWA2_31_9b
CTAGTTTATTTGCACAAGTAATAAATTCACTGCAATCCCAATAACTAATTGTAGGTTCTAATGTTAAAACGTAAACTGTAAATGCAATTGCAAATGTTAACCAACCTGTTAATAATAAAAATCTTTTTTTCATAAAAGTTTTTATTTTATTTTCATCTGTACACTTAAAATGAATAGGTTCATTTAAAAAAGAAGCTCACCAAAAATATGATGAGCTTCTTAATAATATACTTTTTAAATATTACTTCAAACCACGCTTTTCAAGTAATGCATCGATTGATGGATCTTTGCCACGAAATTTTTTGTATTGATCCATACCCTCACCCATTGAGTTTTCTGATAAAACATACTTTCTGAATTTTGCAGCCAGTTCGGGATTAAATAAATCACCACTTTCTTTAAATGCATTAAATGCATCTGAATCTAAAACTGCTGCCCATAAATAAACATAATAACCTGCAGAATAACCGCCATTAAAAATATGAGAGAAATAAGTACTTCTATATCGAGGTAAAATCTCTGGTATTAATCCAATTTTATCCATTGATGCTTTTTCGAATACTTCAACATCAATATTTTCTGTATTACTAAGTGAATGCCAATCTAAATCTAACAACGAAGCTGCAACGTATTCAACTGTTTCGAACCCCTGATTAAACTTACTGCTGTTTTGAATTTTCTGAATTAATTCATCAGGAATAGCTTCACCTGTTTTATAATGTTTCGCATATATTTTTAAAACTTCAGGTTCACCAGCCCAGTTCTCCATAACCTGTGAAGGTAATTCAACATAATCGCGTGGTACATCGCGCGATGTTCTACGGTAATGACCATCGGCAAAGAAATTATGTAGTGCATGTCCAAATTCATGGAAGAAAGTGGTTGTCTCGTCCCAGCTTAATAATGCAGGAATGTCGCCTGTTGGGCGGGTAAAATTAGTTACAATAAAAACCACAGGAGTTACTTTTAGGCCATTTTCATAAGCTCCACTTCGCATTGCTCCGCACCATGCTCCTGATTTTTTTCCCGGACGTGGATAACTATCGATATATAAAACAGCCAAATGTCTTCCATCTGCTTCCTGAACCTCGAAAGCCTGTACTTCTTCATGATAAACAGGAATATCTTTTATTGGAATAAATTTTAATCCATATAACTTATTCGCTGTATAAAAAATTCCTTCTCTTACATTATCAAGTTTGAAATAAGGTTTTAATGCTTCTGCATCTAAATCATATTTTGCTTTTCGAACTTTTTCAGAATAATACCACCAATCCCATGATTCAAGTTTAAAATTTCCACCTTCGTTATCAATAATTTTTTGCATTTCTTTAACTTCATTCTTTGCCATATTTAAAGATGGCATCCATATTTTATTCAAAAAATCATACACATTTTGAGATGTTTTGGCCATATTGTCATCAATTGAATACTCAGCATAGTTATTAAAACCAAGCAATTCAGCTCTCTGATCGCGTAATTTTACAATTTGAGTAATTATTGATTTATTATCATAGTCATTATTATTATTGCCCATACTTAAATAGGCCTTATAAATCTTCTCGCGAAGCTCCCTTTTTGGTGAGTATGTTAAAAATGGAATCCAGCTTGGTTTTTGTAAAGTAAATACCCATTTGCCTTCCATTTTATCGTATTTAGCCTGATCAGCTGCTGCTGCAACAACACCTTCAGGTAATCCAACAAGGTCTTCTTTATTATCGATAATTAATCTGAAACCATTATTTTCAGCCAAAAGATTTTCACCATATTTTAAAGTCAACATGGCAAGTTGTTCGTTTATCTTTTTCAGCTCAATCCGTTTTTCTTCAGACAATGCAGCTCCATTGCGTTCAAAATCGCGATACATTGTTTCTACAACACGCATTTGTTCGTTATCTAAACCTAAACTTGCCTTTTTTTCGTAAACTGCTTTAATTTTATTAAATAATTCCTGATTTAACCCTATTTCGTTTCTGTGCGCTGACATTATTGGGGTTAATTCACGTGCAATTTTTTGAAGTGTAGGATTCGTGTTCGCAGTATTTAAGTTATAGAAAACACTTGCTTTTCGAAGTATTTCACCTGATTGATCAAAAGGAACAATTGTGTTTTCAAAATCAGGTAATGCAGGATTAGTAATAATTGCATCTATTTCTGCTTTTTGCTGATTGATACCTGCCTGAAAAGCAGGAACATAATGCTCCGGTTGAATTAAATCAAATGGTGGAACTTCAAAAGGAGTATTAAATTTTACCAATAAGGGATTTTCAGGGATATCAATCCCTTTATCAATATTCCAGCTTACCATAATAAGAGTTAATGAAATGAATAATACGATTTTTTTCATAGTGCATGTTTTTTATAAGTAAATCAGTTTTTATAAATGCAGTTCAAAATACAAAATTATTTGACAGAAATAATTCAAACAGGTTTAATTTTTCTAATTAATTAAAAAACACTACTTACTTTTTTGAGTAAAAATGTTCTATTTTTGTTAATTCTAATGCCCGGATGGCGGAATTGGTAGACGCGCATGATTCAGAGTCATGTATTCGCAAGGATGTGCAGGTTCGATCCCTGTTCCGGGCACTAGATTTTTTATAGCTTTTAAGCCTTAAAAGAAGGTCCCTTTGTTTTTATTATATTTTTAAATTTTTACTAAATGACAATATTTATTTTTAATTTTTTAATAACATTTTACATAAATTATTAAAAAAACTACCTTTGAGTTAAATCTAAAATAAAACATATGGAAACCTTCTCAATTAATTTACACGAAATGACCGACAAGGGTGGTCGATATAAACGTCTGATTATATTCCTTGCTCTGATTTTTATTGTGACTTCGGCACTGGTAATTTGGCTATTATATAAAGAAAATAATTCAAATGGATGGATTTTTCTTGGTTTGGGAATCTATTTTTTAATGTATATCGGTTTTGGATTTGTTGGTTATAACGCAAAGATGTTTATTAATAGTGATGATTATGCTCTGGAATACCAATTTGGATTTTTCAGCAAAGTCCCAGATAAAATAATATGGGAAACCATTACCAAGGTTAAATTAGGATTTACATATATCGCCTTTTATAAGAAAACAGGTAAAAGAAAAGTTATGGAAATTGGATGGTTGCCTTATTCTAAAGTTAAAGAAATAAAAAACAAGATTAATTGTCTTTGTACAGAGAAAGGAATTCCTGTTGAAGTGGCCGAATATCACAGAGAAGAAGAAATAGAAGAAGTAATGGAAACAAAACTTTAAAATCCACTTAAATAAATTATAAGTTCGACGCAGAAGATTTCCTGCGTCGTTTTTTTTATAGAGTTTTATCCTACATATACAAAGTGGAGCTACAATAAAAAAGATTAAAACTTTTGTTCGATATTTTTTAGTTAAAATTTATCAAAATCGTTTTTTTCCAAAAGTTTTTAATGCATTAAAAAATAAATTTTATTTAAAATATTAATTTAAAAACTATTCTATAATATTAGGTTACTTTTTGTTTTTTTCTACCACAAATGCGCGAAGACACGAAGATAACATTAAGATTAATAAAATCAACACATTGATTCTGATGAAACTTTGTATTCCATCCTGCCAAAGAAATTTGCATGGCTAGCCTGTTTGAGATTTGGTGACTTTGTTTATTATTTACCTGACAATAATGATAAACAATAAGTTAGAATTAAAAAAAACATCCCGGCCCCCCGGGATGTTTCAACACTCTAATTTATTAACCTTACTATTATATGAAGTGATAATAGCCATTTTTAAGAATTGCAAATGTATAAATAAAACGAAATACATTTCAAAAAATTGCGTATGTTAAACAACAATATTTGTACCAAAAAGGTGAAAATTAATTTTAATTTCTAATACCCTATAACCCAGAGTATTCGTTGTTCTTCAATACATTTATCAGTTAGATCGAGAAGTCCTTCGCAAACAATAATGAGTTTATCAAGATAAAATTTCCATTTATTTTCCCATTCAGGATCCTCAATAGAAAGTTCCTCAATAAAATCACCACCTAAAAAAATTTTTTCAATATGTGCATGAAAACCTTGAATAGAATCAATGCTTTTAAATTCTTCTAGTTTCTTTTCTAATTCGTTTCGTAAAGGAACAATTTTTCGTGAATTGTATTTTGTTGCTCCAAAAAATTCGTATAATTTATTTGCATTTTCAAAACAATCGGTAAAAATATTAAAAACCTCACTTTCGACAAATTTTGATTCAGGACTTCCTTTAATATAATTTTCATCATCACCGGTTGTATTAAGCTCAACAATATTTAAGTATTCGGAGTCAAACAATTCAATTCTCATAGGATTGGTAGTATTTTTTATTAAATATCAAATTAAAAATATTAATTATATAGCAAACCAACAAATAAAAATCATAAAAAGATTTTAGAATACATTTCAAGTCCAGTTATATGCAAAGTTTATTATCTGATCTAAGATTTATTTATATTTATAAAAATTTTCATCATGACAGGTACATTTATAAACGCAGGAGCAATATTGGTAGGTAGTATTATAGGTATTTCGATACATTCCAGGTTACCTGAACGATTTACAAAAATTGTTTTCCAAAGTATCGGATTGTTTACATTGTTTCTAGGTGTTTATATGGGTTTAAAAACAAATAATTTTTTTCTAATCATAATAAGTTTAGTAATTGGAGGTATTTTGGGCGAATTACTTCATCTCGATATCAAGATCAATCAAATGGGTGATTTTCTGAAATCAAGATTTAAATCAGAGAATTCGAAATTTTCAGAAGGACTAGTCACCTCATTTCTATTGTTTTGCATGGGATCGGTAACAATACTTGGTGCTATTGAAGAAGGATTGGGTGGAAAACCAAACCTTTTGCTTGCCAAGTCGGTTCTCGATGGTGCATCTTCAATTGCATTAGCTGCTGCATTTGGCTTTGGTGTTGCTTTTTCAATAATTCCTTTACTCATTTATCAAGGTGGTATTACATTACTGGCTGTTTATTTTGGAAATTTCTTTTCGGAACCAATAATTAATGAGCTCACTTCTGTTGGTGGTATAATACTTATTGGTCTTGGAATTAATATACTTGAAATTAAACAACTAAAAATAATAAATCTGTTACCTTCACTCGTTATAATTATAATATTGGCTTACTTTTTTATTTAAAAATGGAAGAAAATTTATCACATATTATAGAACAATTATCCCGCTTATATAAGAATTGGTCGGGAAGCGAACCTGAGAAACTGGTTCAACTGCCAAACTCAGGATCGGCACGTGTGTATTTTCGTTTTAAATCATATAACCAATCTGCTTTAGGTGTTTATAATACAAATCATATTGAAAATATTGCTTTTATTAAATTTACTGAACATTTTTTAAAACATTCGATTCACGTTCCCCAAATTTACTCGCACGACTTAACGAATAATATTTATTTAATCGAAGACTTGGGTGATACTCAATTATTAAGCTGGCTGAATGAAACCAGAACAAATAATGATTTCCCCGAAAAAGCTGTAGGAATTTACAAAGTTGTTTTAAAAAACCTTCTCGATATTCAAATAACTGCCGGGAAAGATATTGATTACTCGTATTGTTATCCATTTAAATCATTTGATAAAGAGGCAATTATTTATGATTTGAATTATTTCAAGGTAAATTTTATTGAATCATTAAATATAAATTACAATTCGAGTAAACTACAAAATGATTTTGAATATCTGGCAAATTATTTACTAAAAGCAGATTCAAATTTCTTTATGTATCGCGATTTTCAGGCACGCAATATATTACTAAAGAACAATATCCCTTATTATATTGATTACCAGGGAGGACGCAAAGGAGCTTTGCAATATGATCTTGTTTCTTTACTTTATCAGGCAAAAGCTGATATTCCTGAATCTATTAAGTTAAATTTACTTCACTTCTACATTGAGGAAGTGAATAAAGTTATTCGTATTAATAATGATGAGTTTATTGAATATTACTATGGGTTTACTTTATTAAGGATTCTTCAAACTCTCGGTGCATATGGACTCAGAGGTTTAAAAGAAGGCAAAAAACATTTTATTGAAAGTATTCCTATTGCTACAAAGAATATTAAGTCATTAATTGGAAATACAGAAATCATTAAAAATACACCCGAATTAAAGAGCGTTATAAATAATTTGAACGATTAAAAAATGAATACAAAACTAACAGTTACAATTAACAGCTTTTCTTATAAACGATCAATACCTTTCGATAAATCAGGAAATGGTGGAGGCTTTGTGTTCGATTGCCGTGCTATTCCAAATCCAGGAAGAATTGAAGCGTATAAAGATTTGACAGGAAAAGATAATGCAATAATTACCTTTTTAGATAACGAACCTGAAATGAAACAGTTTTTAGAACTTGTTTTTAAAATAGTTGACCAATCGGTACGAATTTATGTTGAAAGAGAATTTACAAGTTTAATGGTAAACTTCGGATGCACCGGTGGTCAACACAGATCGGTATATTCGGCTGAAAATCTTGCTAAACACCTGGCAGGAAATTCAAATATAATTATAAATATCAACCATATTGAACTTGAGAAAAAAGGAATAAATTAGTATGAAAGCAATGATATTCGCTGCCGGTAAAGGCACACGTTTAAAACCATTAACAGACAATGTTCCTAAAGCACTTATAAAAGTGAATAATATTCCATTGCTTGAGCATGTAATTTTAAAACTTAAAAAGTGTGGTGTTACTGAAATCATTATTAATGTTCATTATTTGGCTGAACAAATAATTGAATTTTTGAAAGAGAAAAACAATTTTGATATTCGCTTAGAGATTTCAGACGAAACAGATTT
>MENE01000022.1:6880-8902 GCA_001769005.1 Bacteroidetes bacterium GWA2_31_9b
CAGCATGGTTCTTCGACGACAATAAGCCATTTATTGTTCACAATGTTGATATTATTAGTGAAATTAACCTTGATGAACTTTATAATTATCATACTACAAATAATATATTGGTAACTCTTGCAATGAGTAAACGTAACAGCAGTAGATATTTTCTTATGAATACTGAAAACCAGTTATGTGGTTGGGAAAACACTCAAACAAAAGTAAAAATTATTTCAAAATCAGCAAATAAGATAACACAATTGGCTTTTAGCGGAATACATGTTATTAATCCTGAGATTTTTTCATTTTTTGAAAACGATCAAATATTTTCTATTACTTCAATGTATCTTGAATTATCAAAAAAGAAGATAATTAAAGCCTATGTTCATGATAATAAAAACTGGTTTGATATTGGCACAAAAGAAAAACTTCAAAAAGCTGAGAATTACTTAAAAACAATATAATTTTAAATTGTGTTTTTGAACAAGCAAAATGATTTTTTGTATTATGCAAGTAAACTGTTATTAAATAGTAGTTTATAAAAAAAGTTAAATAAAATGAACAATGAAAATAAAAAAACAAATCCTATAAAAAAAGACCCGTTTGACGCTATTAAAGAACCATTCAATCGGTTTTTAAAGATAGAATCGTCAGGTGGAATCTTATTAATTTTCGCAACTATTGCGGCCTTATTTATAGCAAATTCTGGTTTAGGAAGTGAATATGAATTATTCTGGAAACAAGATTTTACAGTGGGTTCAGAATTATTTCATCTTACTAAACCAATTATTTTTTGGATTAATGATGGATTAATGGCCATTTTCTTTTTTATGGTTGGATTAGAAATAAAAAGAGAACTTTTGGCTGGCGAATTATCATCACCCAAGCAAGCAGCTCTACCTATTATTGCAGCCATTGGTGGAATGATTGTACCGGCTCTCCTTTTTACATTTTTAAATTATGGTAAAGTAGGCTCAGAAGGTTGGGGAATACCAATGGCTACTGATATTGCATTTTCGTTGGGGATATTAAGCCTTTTAGGAAAAAGAGTTCCTCTGGCATTAAAAATATTTTTAGTTGCGTTTGCTATTGTTGATGATATTGGAGCCGTTATAGTTATTGCATTGTTTTATAGTGCACAAATTCATTGGAGCTTACTTTGGATCGCTCTTGCATTGGTAGCAATATTATTCTTATTTAATTACCTTAATATTCACTTTATTCCTTTTTATATGCTTATAGGGTGGATTGTGTGGTATTTGTTTCTAAAAGCTGGTATTCATCCAACAATCGCGGGTGTATTAATTGCTTTTTCAATTCCATCGACTCGTAAAATAAAGTTAAAAGACTTTTCATTTAAAATTAAACAATCAATTGAAGATTTCTGTGATGAACCTTGCGAAAGTTCAATTACATTGAACCATAAACAACTTGCATCTATTGATAATATGGAAAATCATTTACATAAAGTTCAGAGTCCATTACAAGCACTTGAACATAAACTGCATGGTTTTGTAACTTTTGTTGTAATGCCTTTATTTGCTTTTGCAAATGCGGGAGTCGTTCTTTCTGGTTTTGGTTTGGAATCATTTAATTCATTAACTATTAATGTTACTCTGAGTTTATTTTTAGGTAAAATAATTGGGATTTTTCTTTTTACATATCTTACCATTAAATTAAAAATTGCAGAAATCCCTCGTAATATTACATGGAGCAATATTTTGGGAGTAAGTATTTTAGGTGGAATAGGTTTTACAATGTCCATATTTATAAGCACTTTGGCATATTCAAACATTATACTTATTAATCAGGCAAAACTGGGTATTTTGTTCGGTTCATTTTTTGCGGCATTATTTGGATTTATGTACCTAAAATTTACTCTTAAAAACAAATTAGCCGATGAATAATTTATTTTTATTCAAGATTAATTCGCTTAATTTCAGCACAATAATTGTTTAAGGATAAAATCATCAATACTGATATTTTAATTTTATTATTTTTACATCGAACCAGAAAAAACTTAAAATGAAAAAAACACTC
>MENE01000022.1:8953-12564 GCA_001769005.1 Bacteroidetes bacterium GWA2_31_9b
GTTATTTCAAACAATTCAATAGATGGAATTTTCCCATTAACAATAACCCCAACAATAAAAATATCAGCCGACGCTAAAATATCGCCTTCTTCGGGTACTCAAATTATATTTAATGATGCCGACGAGGCTGTTTTGTATATAGTTACAGCAGAAGACGGGAAAAGTGACACATGGATATTTCAAATAATTCATAAACAAATTCAGAACTCCGACTTTCAGAATTGGTATGATGTTCAATTATCAACTTCTGTTAGTTATAAAGAAATTGGACTTTCAAAAAATACTACACTATGGGCATCGGCAAATTCAGGCACAAGTACTTTTGGAGTATATAATACATTACCAACTGCAATTGACGAAGATACAATGGTTATTGTAAAAACAGCAATGGCAGGTTCAATTCCTATAGCTGCTGGTACTTTATTTACCGGGAAATTTAACCTTGCGGGAGCAATTTCTAACCCAACAGATCCTAAAAAAGCAACAACTTTTGGTATTCCATTTTTCTGGAGACCGGTATCTATTAAGTTTAAATATAAATATACTGCCGGACCAAATAATATTAAAGCAACTCTTATTAATCCTTCGAATATTTATGGTGGATTTACAATCGATACTTTAGATGGTTTTGATAAATGTAATGTTTATGCTATTCTCGAAAAACGTACAGATACTGAAACAATTGAAATCGGAAGAGCTAATTTTATATCTGCATCTACCGAAGATTTACTCTTAGAAACAATTGCTGATTTTATATATACTAATACCGAAAATCCAACTCATATAACAGTTGTTTTTACTTCTAGTAAAGATGGAGATTTATGGACAGGTGCTGTAGGAAGCGAATTAATTATTGATGATTTGGAACTGATATATTAGGAATAATATGAAAAATTCTAAACTAAATCTATGTTTTTTAAATTTGATTTTGTTTCTTTTTATAATTCAATTTACTGCTAATTCACAAGAACGAAAATTATCTGTTTATCCGGCTTTAGGTATTGATCTTGGTGGAGCAACTCCATTTCCTTTCTCCGATATTCCCGATGGAGCCGGTGGAACACCCGAGCCCTATCCGTTTTTAGGTTTGGGTGCCGAATATTCAATTTATGGTAACTGGAAAATTGCAACTGAAGTAAACTATCGAATTATATCATTTACTGCAGATGCCGATGTTATTAGCCAGCCATATTATCCTGGCGATGGTTCCATTTTATATTTTTCAGGAGAAACTTATACCGATGTTGAATTGCGTATGGTTGAATTTCCATTAGTTGGAATTTATCAGTTACGTGACAGTAGAGCTGTACTTTTTGGAGTTTATTATTCCAGAATTTTAGAAGGTACTTTTAATACTGATGCAAAAAAAGGAATTATTAATGCAAATAAAGATATTACCGATAATGCAATTTTACCAGGCAGTGCAAATGCAGAGTATAACTTTAGTGAATTTATAGATAATTACGATTATGGTGTTCTGCTTGGTTACCGCTATAAATTAAGTGATAAGATGAATCTCTATGGCCGTGTTCAGGTTGGATTTAAAAGTATCTTTAAACCTTCGTTTAATAATATTGATTATGAAATGTATCAGGTACGTTTAAATATTGGTGCTACATATCAGATTTTATAATACTTCACAGCTTAATAAAAAAAAATTAATAAAAGTAAATTAAGTTCAATAAATTAGTATTTTAGCAAAGTTAGTAATTTAATATTCAACCATGATGAACATTAGATTTGAAAAATATTTTATTCCCTTTGAATTGAAATTTTCTTTATTCATTTTTATAACGTTATTTTTTATTAATCAATATTCTCATGCCCAGTCATTCGAAAGGCATGAAACTATTTTAGCTTATATAAATAAATTCCCAAATCATGTAACATGGAAAAATGAACAACAATTCGAAGATTTTCATTTCTTAGTAATTTCTGATGATCAACTACTAATAAGTTATTTTAAAAAAATATATAAATCACTTAAAATTAAAGATAAACCGATTAAATTAACAATATCTTCTAATTCTGATATTGATTTTTCCGATGTAAGAGCAATATTTATTTCAAATGATAAAAAAGATTTATACTTAACCGTTTTTGATAAAATTGAAGGGAAACAAATATTGCTTATTAGCGATTCATATTCAGATCCGCGATTCGTAATGATTAATATTTTTGATTCAAAAGCAAATAAACTTGTATTTGAAGTTAATAAAGCAAATATAACAAATCAAAACTTAGAAATTGACGATGAAATCTTATTATTGGGTGGTAATTTGATCGATGTGGCTGAATTGTACAGAAAATCACAACAAAGCTTACGTAGTATTGAAAAAACTTTAAAAAAATATGATCTGTTATTAGATTCATTAAACTCCCAAATAAAATTAGTTCAAAATGAAATTGAAAAACAAAAACAAGAAATTTTTGAACAAAGCTTTTTAATTAAAAATCAAAAATTTGAATTAGAAAATCAAGTTATAGAAATTGATAAGCAAAAACAATTTGTACATGAACAAAAAACTATTCTTAAAACTCAACAAGATTCAATTAATAAACAATCTATTCTTTTATCAACTAAGCAAAATCAATTAAATTTTCAAAAAGATGAAATTCAAAAAGGATTAGAAGTTTTAAAAACACAACAATTTGAATTGCAAAGAATGGATTCTGAAATTCAAGTTAAAACCGAAATTCTGGGACAACAAGATATTACTATAAGCAGGCAAAGACAAATATTGGGTTTATTTATAATTGTAATTGTACTTGTTATAGTTTTAACAATCATAATTTTTAGAGCTAATAATACTAATCGCAAAAAAAATTCGATTTTAAATTTCCAAAAAAATGAAATTGAAAAAATGAATGAAGAGTTAAAATCGACAAACGAAGAACTTTTTCAAAAAAACGAAGAAATTTCTGTAACCTTAGAAAGATTGAAAGAAACGCAGAATCAATTAATACAATCAGAAAAAATGGCATCCTTAGGTGTACTAACAGCAGGCATTGCACATGAAATTAATAACCCAATTAATTTTGTATATACCGGTGTTAATAGCTTAAAAAAGGATTTTAATGATATCTCATACATACTTGAAGAAATAAATTACTTGAATCCGGAAAGTGAAAATCAAAAAGAATTCATTTCCAAAATTGAAAAACTTAAAGAAAAGTATTCCTTTTCAGAAGCATATAATGCAATAAGAAAAACTCTTGAACATATCGAACTTGGAGCTGAACGAACAGCAGAAATAATTAGAGGACTTAGCAATTTTTCACGAATCGAAAAAGAAGAATGGAGACTTTCAAATATTCATAGTCATATTGATGAAATTTTAATACTTCTTAAAAATAAATATAAACAACATATTGAGATTTTTAAAGAATTCTCTACTGTTTTGCCTGAAATCGAGTGTTATCCTGGAAAAATAAGTCAAGGACTCTTAAATATTTTATCGAATGCTATTGATGCAATAAAAGAAAAGGGACAAATAGTTATAAAAACTGAATTGAAGGATAATTTTATATACATTTCGATAAAAGATAATGGAATTGGAATGGATGAAAATACAAGATCAAAAATATTTGATCCTTTTTTTACAACAAAA
>MENE01000022.1:12584-21882 GCA_001769005.1 Bacteroidetes bacterium GWA2_31_9b
TAAACAAAAAAGTTAAAACCAATTATGGAATTACAAAAACACAGTTTATTATATGTTGATGATGAAAAAGTTAATCTTGAACTTTTTTTTCTTTCATTTCGTCGTGACTTTGAAATCTATTTAGCAAATTCAGCAAAAGAAGGACTTATATTTCTTGAAAAGAATAAAGTTGATGTTATTATAACTGATCAAAAAATGCCCGAAATGACTGGTGTTGAGTTTTTATGTGAAATAAACAGGAGATTTCCTGACATACCACCTTGTCGTTTAATGATTTCAGGATATACACGTAATGAAGATATTGAATCTGCTTTTAATAATTATAAATTATTTGAGTTTATTTCTAAACCCTGGAATGCAATACAACTTAAAAAAACAATATTAACAGCTATTGAAAAATGCCATGGATAAAAAATTTTCCATACTATATGTAGATGATGAAGAAAGTAATTTACATATATTTAAAGATACATTTCGTAGAGAATATATTATATATACAGCAATTAGTGCAAAAGAAGGATTAAAAATTCTTGATAATGAGAAAATAGATCTTATTCTTACTGATCAACGAATGCCAGAAATGGATGGTGTTGAATTTTTAAAAAATGCTTTAAAAAATTATCCTGATTTAAACCGCATTCTTATTACAGCATATAGCGATTTTGATGCTATTCGAAATGCAATAAATGAAGCTCAGATTTTTCAATATATTCAAAAACCCTGGACAGAAGATAAGTTAAGATCAATTATTGAACAGGGACTTGAAGTTTATAGGTTAAAAATTGAAAATACTAAACTAACTAATGATTTAAAAGATAAAAATGAGCAGTTGGTGAAAATGAATAGTGAACTTTTGAATTTAGACAAACTCAAAAATGATTTTTTATCCTTAATTAGTCATGAAATAAGAACTCCATTAAATGGATTAGTAGGTCCATTTCAGCTTTTAAAAGAAGAATTTAAAAATGAATCTGAAAATATTTTAACACTATTTAATATTTTAGAAAATTCAGTTAATAAACTCGAACAGTTTTCAATTTCTGCACTTAACATAACAGCGCTTAAATCAAAAAAATATAAAGTTCATTTAGAAGATGTTGATTTTAATCAAGTTTTACAATCAACTATTTCACTTCTTGGAGACAATATTTACAATAAAAAAGTAAATTTTATATATGATATAAAAGCAAATGTAGTAATTGCAGATTTAGATTTGTTTAAAATTAGCTTAAAGGAACTCATAGAAAATGCAATTAAATTTTCAGACGAAGCAGGAGTTATAAATATCAAAACATTTATAGAAGATGAATGGGTAGTTATTCAAGTTACTGATAAAGGAAAAGGCTTAGAGCCAAAATATTTAGATCATTTATTTGAGTTATTTATTTCGAGTGATGATATAAAAAATAAAGGTTTAGGTCTCAATTTGGCTTTAATAAAACTAATTATGGATGCTCATTCTGGGAAAATAGAAATTAAAAACAATGACAAAATACAAGGAGTAACTGTAAAACTCTATTTCAAAAATACAAAACAAACATTAAAATAAAGGAAAACAATTAATTAGACTATCCTTGCTATGTAATTTTAAATAGATACATTCATCGTAAATCAGTAATATTAGGTAACTTAAAGTTACCTTTTTTATGAACTATAAATTAATCCTAAAATTTTGTAAATTAAATCTTTACTCGAAACCTTTTTCTCAAAATCAAGACTTGCTACATCCGATTCCTACGCATGAAAGAGAAATTACAATTCGAATAAATTACAATATCTAACATAGAAGAATTATTTTTTAATATTTAATTATATCTATTTGATATTATGCGTATAACAATCTTATTTGAATCGTTTAACTATTATTATAGATTTAACCTGCTTGAAAAAAATGCTTTTAAACCAATAAGTGTTTTTAATTGTCATATTGTTACGTAAACACATAAAAAAGCATAAGAATATAAATTGGTATTAGATCTAAAGATATTATTAAAAAAATAGATAGTAAAAAGTAAATATTAAAAATTACAATTTTTTATCAGATTATATAAATCAATATTGATATATTATTGTTATATATTTGAGAAACAAACATCTGATTAAACTTTAATCTGATAAAATAATTTTCTTAAATCAATCATTTTGAATATCTTTATTTAATTTAAAAAAAATATTGATGTTTTTAATTAAATTTTATAGTTCTGTTACTACCAATTATGAGTTGTATCTTATAATTGCTCTTTTACTTTATATTTTATATTTACATTTAAAGTTAGTAAAAAAAGATTCTATAATATCTTCTCACTTTGAACTGTTACAATCACAAAAACTGGATTGGAAAAAAACTGAAATGCCTAACTATTTTGACAATTTCGACAAAAAAACATCGAAAGATAAGTTTTTAAATGACGATATTTATTCATTCTTATTTGCTGATAATGAAGATGTAAAAATATACTTACACTATACAAGAACAGAGAGAATAGCAAAAGATATTTTAGTTGAAGGATTTAAATTTGTTAATTCGTTTTACAAAACAGCAGAGTTGGTTTTTAATGATAAACTTTATTTAGTTCATAGACACAATGAACACAAGCAATATGGAGAATTTGTAATAGTTATAAGTATATCTAAAAAAACTTTTAACCATTATACACAAGAACTTTCAAAGTTACAAGCAAAAAATATTGCTGTTGAACAAATCCTTACTGAAGTATTACCTTATATCGATGAAAATTCAGAAGAAGTTTTTACTTGTCCAAAACAATTTATTAAAGGTTATTTTAATTATGTTGATGGAAGTATTATTAAAAATTCAAACTACAATACAAATTATAATTCTATAAGTTTTGAGGAGAATCTTAATAAACTTAAAACTTGAAAATTAACTATTAACAATTTAAATTAATCAATATGAAAAACAAATTTACATTAATTAAACTGATGGTTTTTGTTAGTATCATTTTTGTTAGTTTTTCTTGTGATAATGAAGAAACCAATGTAAATATTGACAAAGATCTTTATTCGATGGCTAAATCAACTTCTGGGTTTTCATGGTATAAAAATTCAGATGAATATCTTGAACGAAGCGATAGTAGTGGTCATAGTCAGCCATTTTTGAGAACACGTTACAATTCAATTGCTGCCTCAATGTTCGATGCGAATGGTAAAATTCTTGAAAATTCAACATTCCCTGATGGATCATTAATAGTGAAAGAATTAGTAGATGCAAATTTTGAACTTGAGCTTTATGCAATTCTTTATAAAAAGTATGATAATAAATATACTGATTTAAGAGGATGGGTATGGGGATACATTGATGCTGATGGCGAAGTAATTGTTTCTGCATCTGAAAAGGGATCGGGTTGTAGTTACTGCCATTTACAAAGTGAACATATTGATTACACACTTATGAACAAATATTTTCCATAATCCTATTATAAAAAAACTCTTAATAAATAACATATATAGTGCAAGCAATTAAAATTAATTACCACAGAATAAAGCAAATTGAACCTTATTTCTTTTTCTTCTTTCTGATAATTAATTTAATTCCAGTATTTCTATTTAAATTTTTACCTACACTCGATGGTCCATCACATCTTCATAACTCAAACTTAATAAACAACATCCTTTTCTCCGATTCCGACTTTATAAAGAGTTTTTACAATCTAAATACAGAATTAATTCCAAATTGGAGCGGACATTTTATTTTGTCCTTATTCAATTTATTTTTACCAGCATGGATTGCAGAAAAAATTCTAATTTTAACATACCTTATCATCTTACCATTAAGTTTCAGATGGTTTATTAAAAGCATTAGCTCTGATAATTATTACCTATCCTATTTTATATTTCCTTTTTGTTATTCATTTACATTTTTCCTTGGTTTTTATAATTTCAGTCTTGCTCTAGTACTTTTATTTCTAATTTTAACTTATTGGACAAAAATTCAGAATAATTTAAAGTCAATTCATTTTTTAATTCTCTTTCTACTTTTTACAGTGCTTTATTTTTCACATGTTTTTGTTTTTTTAATAACAACTTTAGCTATTGCTGTTATTATAATAAAACAACTTACTCTCGACATTGAAATAAATTCACTTTATAAAACTTTTCAATTGTTTTTAAAAAAAGTATTATTTGCAGTATTAACTTCTGCTATAGGTATAGCATTATCATTAAACTTTCTCCTTACACGTGAAGCTTTTGGTTATTCATATATTCCTAAAATTGAACTCCTTCATTGGTTAAAAAACATTAGGCCAACCATTGTATTCCATTTCGGACACGAAGGTGTTTATACAAGTATTCTTTTTTATTTAATTGCCGCATTAACCACTATAGCACTATTTAATAAAGTAAAAGAAATAATTAAATCTAGACCTTCTTTTACAGTGTTTATTAAAAATTCTATTGTTCAAAACGACTTATGGTTTATATTTTCTTTTATTCTTCTTTTGTTGTACTTTTTTATGCCCGACTCAAATGGTTACTCAGGTTATTTCACTGTACGGTTAGGACTTTTACTATATATGTTTTATTTAATATGGATTGCAACCAGAAATTATAGCAAATGGATTATTATTTCATCAGTTACTCTTATCTTTATAGCTAATACAGGTTTAAATTATTATTATCTTAAACAAGTACGAAAACTAAATAAACAAGCTGTTGAAATCAATAATCAAAGTAAATTTATTGATAACAATACAGTTGTTTTACCAATGAACTTTTCTTCAAACTGGATGCATGGCCACTTTTCGAATTATTTAGGGATTGATAAACAAGTTGTTATTCTTGAAAATTATGAATGCAGTACAGGTTACTTCCCAGTTAAATGGAACGATGATAGTTTTCCGAATACAACAATTGGAACTATGTTAAAATCAGATTTTTGCACCGACTGGAAAACTAATAAATCCAGTTTAAAGCAATATCAGGTTAATTATATTTTTATTATTGGTAATTCGAAAGAACTGGAAGATATTTGTGCACAAAAATCAATTGAAATGATTGAATGCAATTATGATATGGTATCTCAAACACAAAATACAATTCTTTATAAGCTAAAAAATAATCAGAATAATGTAAATTGAATCATTGCTTTATAAAAAATTACTATTAACTTTTAATCTATTTTGTAAGCTTATTACCTAAATCAAAACAACTTTTCAGTATTTCTTGATTTTTAACTGCATCGTTTTTTGCCAATTTTTCAGGTATACTCAGTTTTGTATACAGTTGACTTAATTCATTTTCGTTTTTTGAGATTTGTTTTATTACAGCTAATCGGGTTGCTTTAATTACATGAAGCCTGTTTTCATCCCCCATAACTTCTTTCATATATTCGAACAAATCAATTACTGGCTGTGCATCAATTTCATCGGATGAACCCATAGATAATAGTAACACAAAATCTTTATTCCATTTTTGCCATGGTGTATGTTTTACGGCTTGCTCGGTAATCTGAACATGCACAAGAGAACGAAAACGGTCTATAATTTTTTTTAAAGGAGCAGAAACATAATGGAAATATATGGGTGATGCAAAAACCAACACATCGGCTTCGGCAATTTTCTGGCTTAAATCGGCCCAGTCGTCACCTGAAATGGAACATCGTTTAATTAAGTTGCAGCGTAAACAACCATTGCAATAATCAATTTTTAAATCCTTTGCTAAAACATGCTCAATGTGTTCAGAATTAATTTTTGCACCATTTAAAAAATGCTCAACTAGTATTGATGTATTTCCTTGTTTTCGTGTACTTCCATCGAGTACAAGTACTTTTTTCATATATCTGTTATTTGGAATTTGTAAACGAAGTATCTTTAAAATAATCGCTCATATAGCTTATTTTATCTTCGTTAAAATGGAAAATGGTAACTCCACTATTCGAGTATGGTTTGCCATCTTTATATTCGCCTTTATTGGTCCATATTGCACAAGCTCTATCGCCTTCAGTAAATATTTCTGAAACAGTAAAAGTTAAGGTTGAATACTTTCGTAAAAGCACGGTAAGAAAAAGAACAACTCTCTTTGCTCCTTCAATTTTCTGTGATCCTGGAAAATCAAATAATAAATTTTCTGCAATATTATTTTGCATAGCGGAAAAATCACGCATATTCATTGCATCGAACACTCCTTGAGCAAAATTTTTATAAGAAATTGAATTTGTCATTTTTATAGATTTTAAAACTCATGCAAAATAAAAAAATATCATGAGTTTTTCTAATTGAAATTGTTTTCTCTATATTGCTTTATAAAATAGCAAAATAAAAAGTATGAAAAAGAAAATTGGAAGTGTTTTGTTTTCGATAACATTATTATCGGGTGTTTCTTGTTCTCAGAATATATCCGAAAACAATGAGTATAAATTTTTAGTAGAAAAGACAAAAACCTTTGTAAAATCAAATGATATTGATGGATTTTCTGTTGCAATATTTACTAAAGATTCTATAATCTGGAAGAATTGCACTGGTGAAACATCAACAAAACAGAAAATAAACGAAAATACCTTATTCAGCATTCAATCTGTGTCAAAAAATATAACAGCAACGGCTGTTATGATTGCAGTTCAGGAAGGACTAATTGATCTGAATAAGCCTGTTATTGAATATTTACCAGAACTAAATTTGAATAGTTGTTTCGAAGAAAATCCTGAAAATAAAATTACATTACATATGATTTTATCTCATACTGCAGGATTTGCCCATGAAGCACCAATAGGTAACAACTACGATTTTTCATTTAATACGAACGAAGAACATTTACAAAGTATTAACAATACTTGGATGAAACTTCCTGTTGGTAAAGATTATTTCTATTCAAATAATGGTTTCGATTTGGCTGCTCAAATTATTGAAAAAGTAACAGGAATTCCATTTAATGATTATTTAAAGAAAAAAATCTTCGAGCCAATTGGAATGGAATCAACAACAATTGATAATAATGAAATTTTAAACAATCTAAATAAAACCTGCGGAAAAATTTCCGGAGCAGTTAAAACTAAGTTTTATAAAACTCCATTGATTGGGTCAGGCGCTGTTTATACAAATTTATCAGATTATATAAAGTATGTGCAATTCGAAATGAATTGGGGTAAATTAAATCAAAAACAATTAGTTGAACCAAACTATTTGCTCGATATGTTTACAATACGTTTTAATAATTATGGTTTGGGCACTTATATTGGAAATGACAATAAACTGTTTTATATAAACCATAATGGAGCAGGTTTTGGGTATAGTTCCACAATGCTTTGGTTTCCAGAATACGAAATAGGTTGTGTTGTTATGTGTACAAATCAAACCTATTGTTTTCCTTTGGCTTTCGAAATTTCATCTGAATTCATAAAAAATAATAAACTGCCAAAAGTAAATTCTGAAGTTATTGATAAGTTTATTGCTGCAAATAAAAATTATTTCAATAATCCTGAATTAATCAATAATGTAAAACTTGAACCATGTTCTGGTGATACCATCTTTAACAATGAATGGAAAAAATATACAGGAACTTATAAAATTGTATTAGGTGGTGCAGAATATAAATGGTTCTCGAAGCTAGCATTTAAACTTGGTTACATTGCCTATAAAATGAAAGTGATTGAAAAAAATGATAAACTTTACATTTCAGGATATTTTGGTGTAAGCATGCTACGTGAATATAAACCCGGAATATTTTTTACTCAAAATAATGATGTATTAGATTTTACTAAGATTTCTCCTCGATTTAAAAATATTGAACTCGAAAAAAAATAAAACTTGAATATTATGAACCCAATTGACATAAAAAAAGAAATACTATTTTTCTGTATTCAAAACAGTAAGGAAGAAAACATAAAAAAATATTCGCGTTACTTTAAGGGTGGATTTGTTGGATATGGTTTAGATACAGGCTTAATTGAAAAAAAGGTTAAAGAAATTATTTCCGAAAACAAAATGGATATTCAAAGTGCATATTCGGTATGTAAACTATTGGTAAAAGAGAAAGAATACGAAATTCCAAGTTTTGCATTACTTATGTTAAATGAGTTTTCGAAAGAATTTAATGACGAAACATTTCGTGAAATAGGGAGTTGGTTCTCTTTAGGGATAAATAACTGGGCTCATACCGATGTATTGGTTATGTATTTTTTTCCAGTATTTTGGAAAGAAGAAATTATTTGTCTTGAAGATTTATCAAACTGGCGTACTGCAGAAAATAAGTTTCAACGTCGTTGTGTTCCGGTTGCAATGATTAAATACTTGAAACATAGTACCGATTATCCAAAAATGTTTGCATTTATTGATTCTATGATGATGGATCCAGAACGTGAAGTTCACCAAGGATTGGGTTGGTTTTTACGAGAATGTTGGAAAAAGGACAGAACTCAGACAGAAGCTTTTCTACTAAAATGGAAAAACGACTGTGCCCGATTAATTATTCAGTATGCCACTGAAAAATTGACTAAGGAAGAACGGTTACAATTTAGAAAAGAAAAAGTATAAATTGAATATAAACAGAAGATGCTGCCCATGGGCAGCATCTTTATTTATTTAGTATATTTTGATAAATCAAATAATACTATAAATCAAAATTACCAGTGTATGAATCAGTATATGATGGAGCAACACGAACATGAGCTGTTTTTGCCCATAATGTCATTTGTTCACATGCATATTGAAAATCAGGTTCTAAATAAATATAACCTAAATTATCAAATCCTATCATTTGATAGTAAGTAAAAACTCCATTTTTCATGGTTGCGTCACCATCATAAGAATAAATAGTTTTGTTAGAAGCAACTGCAATAACTCTACCTGTTGCATTAAGAGCAGTAGCCATAGCACCTATTTGACAAGCATCGAAACTAAACATCATTTTTGTACTCTTTGCAGTAGAAAATTTAGTTTTAAACCATGAATTATTTATGTAATATAAATCGGTAGTTACAATATTTCCTTTACTACCGTGACCTGAGTATACGAAAGCTATTTCGTTACCAGCTATTGATTGACTTGCAAGTGTATTAATTGCAGATTCAATGTTAGCTTTTGTTGCATTTAAATCTAATAAAGCTGTTACAGTATATCCTTCTGATTGTAAACGAGCTTTCCAATCTGTAGCATCATCGTCGCAATATTGAAGATCATTAGCTGTACCTGAATAATTAGAAATACCCACAACTAAAGCGTATTTACCACCTTTAGCTGCACTTTTAAGCAATTCAACTGGTTGAGTTTCAACAACCTGAAATTGTGCAATTACATCTGCAGGCCTGGTATCCAGAGTTGCAAAATCTGGCCGTACAGATACA
>MENE01000022.1:21916-25100 GCA_001769005.1 Bacteroidetes bacterium GWA2_31_9b
TAAAAAATGTTAATAATCAAATATCAAATTTATTTTTTAAATTTCCGTTATCGTTAATCAATAAATCATCAAAATTTAAATTCTCCATTACTTAAAATACTCAGTATCAAATAGTATTTTTGAACAAAATAAAATTAACAAAGTAACATTGTATTAACATACAAGAAAAATCTTAAATCCATTTAAACACAATTTGTTAGTAAATTTTACTATTATGATGAATTTTTTTGAAATTTCAGAAAAACTGGGGCCATGCGGCTTAAATTGTTCAAAATGTTTTGCTTTTGCTGATGGATCAATTAAAAAGCTCAGCATTGAACTAAAAGATAATCTTGGGAATTTTGAAATCTATGCACAACGGTTCTCAGAACTATTAAACAAGCCTGTTTTTAAAAAATATCCTGATTTTAATGAAATGCTTGCATATTTTTCAACGGTTGAGTGTAAAGGATGCAGAAATGATGAGTGTAAATTATTTGCTGCTTGTAATGTGAAACAATGCTCAAAAGATCATGCTGTAGATTTTTGTTTTCAGTGTAAAGAATTTCCTTGTAATCAGCATGGATTTGACGAACATCTGGAAAAAAGATGGATTTCAATTAATAATCGCATGAAAGAAAATGGAGTTGAAAATTATTATGACGAAATTAAAGACAAATCAAGATATTAGGAAAATCTTTTCACAACTTCGTCACGATAGTTTCGTCCGATTGTAAATTTTCGACCGGCAATCTCAACAAATGCTGATGTAAACAAATCAACTTTAGAATAATTAATTATAAACGATCTGTGTATTCTTATAAAATCTGATCTTGGCAATTCCTTTTCAATAGCAGAGAGCCGCTCATAGCAAATTATTGAAAATTCGGAGGTATGTACTTTAATGTAATTATCAAGACTCTCAATAAATAAAATTTCTTTAAAATGAATTTTATAGTTCTTTTTATCTGATTTTAAAATAATGTAATCTTTTTCCTGTTTTTGTTCTGAACTTAGTGTTTCTGGCGGATTAGAAACAGAAAGAAACTTATTAATTGCTTTTAAAAACCGTTCGAACGAAATAGGTTTAACCAAATAATCCAGGGCATCCAGATCAAACGCATCGACTGCAAAATTACGATAGGCAGTAGTAAAAATAACCTTCGGTGGCTTTGCTAATGTTTTTAAGAATTCTATTCCTGAAATACCGGGCATATTGATATCGAGAAATAACAAGTCAATTTTCTCCTTGTTCAACAATTGAATAGCATCAAGAGCTTTGGTAAAAGTTTGAACACATTTAAAATCATCAAACTTACTTAAGTGGTCCTGAATAATCCTAATTGCAATAGGCTCATCTTCAATTATAACGCATCTGTATTTTATATCGTTTGCCATTTTTATTTCAAGTCAATTACTAATTTAACGGAAAAACGAAGTGCATCTTCCACAATATATAACTGGTATTTATCTTTATAAATCAGTTCAAGCCTTTCTTTACTATTATTTAATCCGATACCCTTCCCTTCTTGTTTCAAATATTTATCATTTATAACTTTTGAAATGCTATTTTCTATGTTAAAATTCAATCGCTGATCCTTAATTTGCAAATCAATTCTAACAAAACTCTCAGTGGGGTTATGAAATCCGTGTTTAAATGCATTTTCTACAAAGGGGAAAAGAATTAATGGAGCAATTAAAATATCTTCTTTAAAATCGGGAAAAGAAGTTTTGACATTAAAATGTTCATCATGACGAATTCGCTCTAACTCAATATAATTTTTAATAAACTGAATTTCATCAACTAAAAGCACTTCTGATTTATCGCACTTATATAGCATGTAATCTAATAAATCGGAAAGTTTTACAATTACATTTCTCGACTCATCAGCACTTTCCTTAACCAAACCATATAAATTGTTTAGCATATTAAACAGAAAATGTGGATGAATTTGTCCTTGTAATAATTTTAATTTAGCCTCATTTAGTTTAATTTCAGTTATCTGTTTTTGTTTAATAATATCATTTTTTTCGATTAACTTTCTGTACGACTCTTTTACAAAGTGAATAACTGCTGCAAAAATAATAATCAAATAACTACCTGTAACCAGAATAATGATATCATCTTTCTGAGGTATTAAAATTTGTGGGTTATATGCATTATAGATTACAATTAAAATTAAAGAGTAAAATATCAACCATAAGATGGCAGCAAAAACAGAAAATATTAAATAACTAAAAATCAAAATTTTACCTGTAAACAAAAAACTTGGAATTAAGAAGTTATTCAGAATATAAGTAACTATAAAACTAACAGCAATAATAAAACTTACTAATTCTAAACGGATAGTATGGTCGTAACCTCTGTTACTAAAAATAAAAAAGAGTAAACTAGCAGCAACTAACCAATATACAATATGTGCTATCCATTTGCTTTTGGTTATTACGAAATTATATATCTTTTGATCTTCCATAGATTATTTCAAAGATAGTATATAATTTTTCTGGAATATACGTCTCTTTATGAATTTATGTAAACAACAATTTATTCACCCTAAACGGAAATAGTATGCTCACCATGTTGTTTTTGTAATCTGGATGATAAAATTGTACTTTAGCGTAAATATTTTTTTAACATGATTAATCGGTTGTAGTATTGAATCAGTATTAATCAAAAAATTAAAATTATGATCGTAAAACATTTAATTCTAGGTGGACCTTATTATATGGCCCCAATTTACATGATGTGGTTTGTCGTGCTATTTTTTTCTGTTAAATTTTTTCTGAATTATTTTTCTGATAAAAGAAATTTTGAGAAGTTAGAAAAATTCAATTCAATCATTTTATTTAGTGGAAGCTTTGCATTCTTAATCGGAATTTTTGGACAACTAATTGAATTTTATGGAATATTAGATATTATTGAAAGAGAAGGAGATGTTCCTTTTTCGATAATTGCAGGCGGGATAGGAGTATCTCTTCTTACAGTTATTTATGGATTTGCATTATTGCTTGTATCTACATTAATTTGGTTTATAAACCGAACTCTTATAAAAAAATAAGTTTTTAAAAATTGGATGTAAATCAGGCATTCTTAGTAAGTTTGCCTGATTTTTATTTATTAAATATGGAAATTAAACACATAAAAGCTTCTGAACTTACAACAAATAAATGGTCGGGTGGAACAACAACTCAGCTAACCATTTAC
>MENE01000022.1:25111-26877 GCA_001769005.1 Bacteroidetes bacterium GWA2_31_9b
TAAATGGTGAAATTAGTATTGAACATAAAGAACATCATTCTAAAACTATTAAGAAGTTTGAGCAGGATGAGTTCTCGGGTGATTGGGAAACTAAAAGTTACGGAAAAGCAACCGATTTTAATTTAATGACTACCGGTAATACTGTTGGGGATTTAGAAGCAATAACATTACAAAAGGGTGAACAATACCAATTCGAAAAATCAAAAAACTATAACTTTTTAGTTGTGTATGCTTACACTGGGATTTTTAAATTTAAAACAGAAAATCATTCATATTCAATTGAAAAAGGAGATGTTTTAATTATTGATGCAAATAAAACCATTAAATCTTTCTTAATTGAATCCATATTAACTTCTGAAATAATTATAACCCGAATCTCTTTATATAAAATAGAACGCTGATTATTATGATGATTATGATAATCGCTGATTAAAAATCATAACAAATCTGCTTAATCAGCGTTCCCGATTGCTATAGGGACTGCGTTCCATTTTACTTACTTATTAGCAACCTCCCAGGTAGTTTCAAAGACTAATTGCACAATCCTGTGGTACTTTTCGTAATTTATTTTATCAGGAGTATCCTGTGGTGTGTGGTAATCAGGATGTAAGCCAGTAAAAAAAACTAAAACCGGAACATCATGTTCCATAAAAGGATAATGGTCGGAACTACTTCGCCAAAGTTGACGTTGATACATTCCTGGTGTAAAATCAACTTTTAAGTTTGTATAACTTTTATTCTCTTGTTTGGCAATTTTCTTGTACTTAGCACCACCTTTCCAACCACCAACATAAACAGTATTATTGTAATTTTCATCATTATCCTGATTTCGTCCTATCATATCCATATTAATTAATAAATGTATTTTTTCTAATGGAAAAGGTGGGTTATTCACAAAAGCTGTTGAACCAAACAATCCCTTTTCTTCGGCTGAATATGTTATAAACAAAATACTTCGTTTAAACTTTAGTCCATCTTTTTTTGCCTGGGCAAATTGTTTTACAAGCTCCAGCACAGCTCCAGTGCCGGATGCATTGTCATCGGCTCCATAATTAATTGTACTATCGCTATTCACTCCAACATGATCGTAATGTGCACCAACAATAACAAACTCATCTTTAAGCTCGTTGCCTTCAATGTACCCAATCACATTTTCTGTAGCTATAGATTCCAGCTTTGGAGAAAAATCAATTTGTAGAAATATTTCATCACCATTGATTTCTGTCAATAGGTTTTTAGTACTCACTTGATTCTCTTCAGAAATCTGAATCAGTTCATCGGCATCTTTACCAAAAAGAGCTATCAACCATCCCTGACCAATAAAAAAAATTCGAATATCATCATTTGAAGAAATTCTTAAATCTCTGAAAATTGAATATGAATTTCTGAACTCAACCAATCCAACAGAATCCATCATACTTCCTCCAAGAGCAATATATTCAAAATAGTATAATTTCGTAAAACTGTCAAATTCCTTAATTTTATCTTCTATAAATTTAGTTTCTCCATGAGGAAGAGCAACAATAAAATAGTTTGGTTTATCTGGAATTGCAATTTGTTTAATTTGATCAAGCGCACTTTTTACATCATCAGAAATTATAGTAATAATTTTATTTTGTGTATCCAGGTTGTTTAAATCTTTTGATGTTCCAAATCCGGCAAATACTGTTTCTAAACTTACACTATCAGTAACATCTTTGCTTCCAAAATATACCGATGGTAAAAATGGATTTGAAAATGTTTGTATTGTGCTTTGTCCATTTTTG
>MENE01000022.1:26886-27551 GCA_001769005.1 Bacteroidetes bacterium GWA2_31_9b
AGTTTAAATCTCTGATAATAACTATTTGGAAATATCGATTTAAGATTCGATTCACTAAAAATATCTGAAATATATTGAGCTGCTATTTTTTGTCCTTCTTCTCCGGTATTTCTACCCATCATGCTTTTTGAAGCCAGGGTGTCAATATGTACTTTAACTGATTCAATGCTTATGTTTTTTGAATAATTTAATTGTGCATTTGAAATAGTAAAGAATACAATTACTGCAATAAATGAACTAATATATGTTTTCATTTGTAGTTATATTATTCAATCGAAAGTATCAAAAATATTTATTTATTTAAAGGATATTAAAAATTATTTAGATAATTTGCAGTGTTTCTATTTTCAATCAGTTTAAACTCTAAAAATTAAAAAATGAAAAAATATATACTTATACTAAGTGCAGTTATTCTGATTAGCGCATGTAATAAAAAGACAAACGAATCTAAACCAGCTGAAGTTCCATCTGAAGCAATTATTGATTCTTTACTTATTCAAAAAACCGGAGCCGACGAATATGGAATGAAACATTATGTAATTGCAATTTTAAAACGTGGGCCAAACCGAACAAAAGATTCTGTTGAAGCAGCAAAATTGCAAAAAGCCCATCTTGAAAACATCATGCGTTTGGCCGATGAAGGAAAACTTGTTATTGCCGGTCCG
>MENE01000022.1:27565-28101 GCA_001769005.1 Bacteroidetes bacterium GWA2_31_9b
AGCGCAGCTTTAATGTTTGTTCCAGAAATTCATAAAAAATTAGAAAAGAAAAATATAGCTGAATAAAAAAGCTTCTAGCTTTTTGCTGCTAGCCATTAGCTAATTTTATTCAAACAAATAACTAGCAGCTGATAGCTGATAGCTAAAAGCTTACTTTTTAATTTGATAAAAAATTCCTCTTTCCTGACGGTATGTTGTTAATTTTCCATCAGCATCGAGCACATCAAGGTATTTGTTAATTTCGTTAGCATGTAAACCAAGTATGTTTTGTAAATCTTCTAGTGTGCAAGGCCTGCGTGATATTGTTTCTAAAATTGTATTTTCAATATCTTTTCTAAAAGATTGATTCTCTTTTCGTTTTGCTGATGCAGCAATAATTTCCACATTTGGCAATTGCCACAAATCAATAATATTCTGCAACTCTATTCGGCTTGCAGCTCTTATGTTATCAATTACTCCGGGACGATCAAGTGTGTTTAGCTGAATTTTTTCGGGATTTATTTTGAGTATTGCTTCTTTTAATAAATTAAGATTAT
>MENE01000022.1:28143-28305 GCA_001769005.1 Bacteroidetes bacterium GWA2_31_9b
ATATTTTACCTGAAAATTCGTTGCTAAAATCAATTAACCCCTGAATATAAGTTGCAATACTAAAATCCTTTAATGGGCGGTCAATCTTTCGAAAAGCAGCATCATCGGCAGCATCAAGAGATGGCAACACTAGATCGGAAAGTAATAGCTCCTTTCGTACTT
>MENE01000022.1:28332-28474 GCA_001769005.1 Bacteroidetes bacterium GWA2_31_9b
TTAACACAGCAACAGGAATTCTATGAAAATGCTGCTTTATGTATTCAATTATACGGCCAATATGAATATTCAGAGTTGGCTCACCGGCTCCTGAGAATGTTATATATTCTGGATTTGGATTATTCTTAAAAAAATCGTTCAG
>MENE01000023.1:0-320 GCA_001769005.1 Bacteroidetes bacterium GWA2_31_9b
CGAATTCTCCCTCGATGTCTATACTGCTTTTTCCCACTGGAATATTTGAGACAGAAATCTCGGAGAACCAATCGTAGTCTTCCCAACTGCTGTCGATCTGAGTGGTGTTGACGACAAAATAGAGGTCCGCGAACGAACCGAACAAATTCTTGTCATATGCTTTCAGACCGAGTCGGAACCCATAGTTGGAGTCATACTTCGGATAGGGAATGGCAATGAACGAGAAGGCATCGTCAATGAAAAACTTCACCCTATAGCGGATAGCCGTGTTGTCGGCATGGATCGCTTCATACGTATACGAAACCTCCTCGAATATCCGC
>MENE01000023.1:425-567 GCA_001769005.1 Bacteroidetes bacterium GWA2_31_9b
TTCTCGTTTGATTTTCCTTCCACCTCAATCGAGTAATAGGCAATTATGTGGAACAAATCCTGATTTTCCACTGCTCCTATCGTAGCAATAGAGACCAGGAGCATAAGCAAGACAACCAGAATTCTAGAATATATTTTCAAAA
>MENE01000023.1:622-2222 GCA_001769005.1 Bacteroidetes bacterium GWA2_31_9b
ACTGCCAACATGGAAACACAAGTAGTCTCAGAAAAGAAAATCCGTCTCATGTATGTCGTGGAAAGCTTTTCGACCGGTGTCTATGCCATAGTCCGGGATGTCGCCTGCAACTTGGACCCACAACGGTTCGAAGTGTTGATTCTCCATTCGATTCGTTCTGACTCGCCGAAAAACTATTCCCATGACTTCAACTCGCCGAATATCACCTTGTCCTATATTCCGATGGGGACTTCTAAGAGTTATTTGAAAGCCATAGGTTCCATACGTAAGGCAATCCATGAGTTCCAGCCCGACAGCATCCACCTACACTCGTCGAAAGCAGGATTCCTCGGTCGTATCGCAGCCCATAAATCCAAGTCGCGGTTGTTCTATACACCGCACGGCATTTCATTCATCAGAACAGATGTGGGAGCCGCAAAGAGAAAGATCTTCTATCTCCTGGAGAAATTCATCCAACTATACACACCGAGCAGGATGATCGCCGTCTCACCCGCGGAATATGAGAATGTCTTGAAACTCACAACCAATGCTACGGTAATCAATAACTTCATCGATGTTGCATCTGTTCCCCAACCACGGGAGACCGAGACCATCCTGGTGGGTATCACAGGGCGGATTACCGAAGCCAAAAACCCTCCGCTGTTCAATAGGATTGCCTTGGGGATGCCTTCAGTACGGTTCATCTGGATCGGCGATGGAGACCTCCGCACTCAATTGTCGGCACAGAATATTCAAATCACCGGACAAGTTACCCGAAGCGAAGCGTTGAAAAAACTGTCGGAATTGTCGGTATATATCCAGACTTCCAGTTGGGAGGGAATGCCAATTTCCCTGTTGGAAGCCATGGCATGCGCCAAACCCGTGGTCGTGTCGAAAATCCCTGCCCATGAAAACCTGATACAGGACGGAGCAAGTGGATATATTTGCGACGGCAATGCTGAAAATCAATTCATAGAGAAAATTGGACTATTGTTGGACCAGCCTGACCTGAGAAGGAAGCTCGGTCAAGGGGCAAAAACCTTTGTCCTCGCACATCACGACTTGAACCAAGCCATTGAACGCTACTCGGACGAATATGAAGGTTCCCCTACTGCTTATTGAGTTGGTCGGCGAACCATTCTCCCAAGGCAGTTGTCCTACGGGTAAAGGAACTGGGCAAATCGACTGAAATACCGAGCACCTTGACTTGCGGGTCACGCCCTTCGATAGTAGCCATCGCAACAAGCAACAAGCCTTCATCCACCTGGGTCGTAGCCATGGCAATCGCCAACTGTTCCTTATCCACCGCTTTGAAAATACCGAATACCCTCATGGTCTCCAGATTCACCACGTTCACGAAAATCTCGGTTGCACTGGTGGTATACCGGTGGCGATAGATGTTGCTTCCAAAGCTTGAATCCTTCTGGTAGACGATATACTCGGCGGTAGGGGGCACACTTGTGGAGACAGGATCTGGCATGCTGCTCCTGCTCTTCGGTGTCTCCAAATACCAGGACTTCTCGATCAACTCTTTCGGCTTGTTTCCGGCCCTATGGGAAATATAGGTTATTCCCTCCTGGGTGGCAATGGAACGCATGGTGTTGAATATCGATACCTGACG
>MENE01000023.1:2259-2727 GCA_001769005.1 Bacteroidetes bacterium GWA2_31_9b
GGAAGAAATGTGAGCGAGACGACAGTAAAGCTTTCAGGTTTCTCCAAAGCTTCGAGCAGATGTTGCATGCCAATGGAACCGACAGGAATGAACACCTTGACATCGTCTTCGAAGGACTCGCCCTTGAGCAGCCCCCCATTTTTCAATACGGTAATCTGCGATTCGGTTAGTCCTGGTACCGCATCCCCAATGCTCAAGGCAAAGAGCGGCAGTGCCAATACGATGAGGAACAATACTATGTGAAATCTTTTTGAGACCAATCTTAACTCCTGGAACTATTCGCCACATCAATAGGCGTTCTTGTTGATGAAACCTCGAATGAAGGTCAAAACAAATATCTTGAAATCGAGGAGGAAACTCCAATTCTTTATATATGCCAAATCATATTCTATACGGCCTTCAAGCGATGTATCGCCACGATATCCATTCACTTGTGCCCAACCTGTAATTCCTGCTTTCACTTTATGC
>MENE01000023.1:2857-3057 GCA_001769005.1 Bacteroidetes bacterium GWA2_31_9b
CACACGTTTCTGTTTATACAACACAGGACCGGGGCTGGTAATTTTAACAAGTATGGCAAGCAGCAATAAAAACGGGGAGATTATGATGGTACCGACGAGTGTCAAGCTGAAATCCAGAAGCCGCTTTCCAATCCGTTGGAAAAAAGTGATCGAGACATCGTTGAGTTGCATGACTGGAATCGAGTGGAAATCGAGTATCT
>MENE01000023.1:3071-3389 GCA_001769005.1 Bacteroidetes bacterium GWA2_31_9b
GAATAACTGATGCAGGTGTTAGTCCTTTCCCGAAAGAAGTTACCAAACAAATGGTTTTTAACTTTTTACATGGAGGTGCAGCAATAAATGTTTTCTGCAAACAAAACTCTATAAATTTAAAAGTAGTTGATGCCGGAGTTGATGCTGATTTCGATAAAAACCCGAACCTGATAATTGCAAAAATTGCGTATGGAACAAAAAACATTCTCGAAAACTCTGCCATGACAATTGATGAATGTAAAAAAGCAATTGAAAAAGGTGCTGAAATTGTTTCTGATCAGTATAAAGCTGGTTGCAATATTATAGGGTTTGGAGAAA
>MENE01000023.1:3436-6255 GCA_001769005.1 Bacteroidetes bacterium GWA2_31_9b
ACCGGAATACCTATCGAAGAATGTACCGGCAAAGGAACCGGGCACGATGATGAAGGATTAAAACGGAAAAAAGAAATTCTTAAGCACGCTTTTGAGAAATATCAACTAAATGGTGATCCAATTGAAATACTAGCCACATTTGGTGGTTTTGAAATTGCCATGATGATCGGTGCTTTCTTAAAAGCATCCGAACTAAATATGATTATTCTGGTTGATGGTTTTATTGTAACTTCGGCTTTATTAATTGCACATAAAATAAATCCTGAAATTCTTAAAAATTGTATTTTTACTCATACATCAAACGAACAAGGGCATATAAAAATGTTGAATTATCTGGGAGTAATTCCTGTTTTAAATTTAGAAATGCGACTTGGCGAAGGAACCGGAGCTGCAGTTGCTTATCCTATTATTCAATCAGCAGTTAATTTCCTGAACCAAATGGCCAGTTTCGAAGATGCAGGAGTCTCGAATAAATAGAAACTAGATTTGAGTATCAAGATAAGAGATGTTAACTTTCTCTCTACTTGATACTTGATACTTAATACTTGATACTAAATCTATGAAAAAACAGGGATATTTATTTCTAACAGCAATTATGTTTTATACCAGGATTCCCGTTCCAAAAAGCATAGTTTATTCAGATGATTTACTTAACAAAAGTACTAAGTACTTTCCTTTCGTAGGTTGGATTGTAGGAGGATTTGGAGCACTTGTATTTTATGCAACTCAATTTATTTTACCACTTCCGGTTTCTGTATTAATGAGTATGATAAGCACAATTCTACTTACAGGGGCTTTTCACGAAGATGGTTTTGCCGACTCCTGCGACGCTTTTGGTGGTGGCTGGACAAAAGAAAAAATTCTTGAAATAATGAAAGATTCAAGAATTGGTACTTATGGATCAGTTGGATTAATTCTTATTTTATTTACTAAGTTTTATTGTTTATCAAGTGTTCCCGTAAAACAAATACCATTTATTTTAATTGCTGCTCATGCTTTTAGCAGGTATGTTACAACAGGAATAATATTTTTCTCTGAATATGCACGCGAAGATGCCAGTACAAAGTCAAAACCGGTAGGTAAAAGTTTATCATCTGAAGATTATTTTATTTCCTTTATTTTTGGAAGTACTCCATTACTCATTTTATCCATTTTATATTCTTACTGGCTTCTTTTAATCTTACTAACAACAATACCTATAGTTTTCTTTTTAAAGCGCTATTTCGAAAAATGGATAGGTGGTTTTACCGGCGATGCTTTAGGAGCTACACAGCAAATAACTGAAATTGTTTTTTATTTAAGTTCCATTATTATTTACCACTTTATTTAATGAATCTGTATTTAATCAGACATACTAAAGTTGATATCAATCCTGATATTTGTTACGGACAATCGGATGTTGAATTGGCAGATTCATTTTTGGAAGAAGCAGAAATCATTCAAAAACAATTACATGGAAAACAATTCGACAAAGTTTTTTCAAGTCCTCTTAGCAGATGTAGAAAGCTCTCTGAATATCTTTTTAAGTCAGAAATTAAATATGATAATAGATTGATGGAACTCAATTTTGGTGATTGGGAGTTAAAAAAGTGGGATAATTTATCAGGTTCACAATTCAACAATTGGTGTACTGATTTTGTGAATACATCTTGTCCTAATGGTGAATCATTTATTGATCTCCATAATCGGGTTAACGATCTTCTTAATGACTTAAAAAATCAGAGTCATCTAAATGTAGCAATAATTGCTCATGGAGGAGTAATTCGAAGTTTATTAGTACATATTCAAAACAAAGAATTAAAAGATGCTTTTAAGAGGGAAATAAAATATGGCGAGATACTAAATTGTACATTGTAAAAAATTTATCATTTAAATAAAGTCACCTTTCAAAAAATAGAAATTAAACTGAACACTGGTTTTAATACGTTACATATTTAACATTAATGGTAATATTACTGTTTCTACCTTTATCATCTGAACATGAAATCTGAATTTTTCCCTCTGATGGCTCAAAAAATATTTTCTCATTAGTATTAGTTGCCCGATAAAACTTTTTATTAATATACCAATAAATTTTCTCCACATCATTTGCAGCTTGGCAACTAAGCATAATCTGCATCTCGTCTTCGGTATTTACAAAATATTCGTTTTCATTTATCGGAGAAACAATTACTGGCGCCTCACCTTCCATTAGCCTTTCACACTTACTATTATGCGGAGGAATTTTTAGATATTTAATATTGTTATTTTCATAATAGCTAATCATTTCGGCTGTTAAATTTGGAAAACAAGCTTCTAAATAGCCTGTACTTGGTTTGCACGATGTACAATATGATATTGAAGAATCTATTGAAACCGGTATTACTTTAATGTGCTCACATAATTTCATTGATGAAACACCTGGAATATAATAATCAATTATTAAATTTTTGCAGGAGTCAGAAGGCAACATTCCTGTTTCGGGACAAATAGCCCTAAAAGTTAAATTAGATGGCATATGAAACCAATCGCTTTCTGAATTATAATCAATAGCGTTAAAAATTTCAAATAATAATGGAGAAGCTTTTTCGGCTCCATTAAGTTCAGGCACTCCCTCTCCAGAAAAATTACCAACCCAAACACCAACAGTATATTTATTATTATACCCAATACTCCAGGCATCCCTTCTTCCATAAGATGTTCCCGTTTTCCATGCAATTTTTGGAGTATGAACACTATTCGACCAATCAACAGGCAAGTCTGGGCGTTTTAATTGAGTGAGTATTTCTGTAATCAAATAATTTGCTTCCTTTGATAAAACTTTTACTTCTTCAAAAGTA
>MENE01000023.1:6265-10188 GCA_001769005.1 Bacteroidetes bacterium GWA2_31_9b
TAATAAACTGAAGCTTTCTGTAAACTCCTTCGTTAGCAAAAGATGAATATAGTGATGTTATTTCTTCAAGCGTTGTTCCACAACCTTCTAAAATCATTGATAATCCGAGATTGTTTTTATCATTTTTTATTTGATTAAAATTAATCTGAGCTAATTTGTCAATCAAGGTTTTTGATTCCAGTTGCGATAGAATTCTAACAGCAGGAATGTTTAAAGAATTTGCCAGGGCAAATTCGATACTCACATTTCCATAGAATTCCCCGTCATAATTTTCAGGTTCGTATCCTGATTCGCTAATAGGTACATCACTTATACATGTTTTGGGTGTAATTAATCCTTCATCCATGGCTATTCCATACAATAGTGGTTTTAATGTACTTCCGGGAGATCTTATAGCAGTTATTCCATCTACTTGTCCACCATCTTCTTCATTATTAAAATCAGCAGAACCAATATAAACTTTTACTTGTCTTGTTTTATTATCAATAATCAAACATGTAGCATTTTTAATATTTTGGAAATACAATCGTTTGCTATAATTTCTGACCAGGGTTTCAATTTTACTCTGGATTTCTATATCTATACTTGAATTAATAATGTTTTTTCGAGGAAACATTTTTTTTAACCTATAAGATAGATGTGGTGCAATTCTGGGAACTTCCCTACGATATGTATTTAATGGTTCGTCTAATGCATCAGAAATATCCTTTTCTTTAAACAATTTACTTTTCTGATATCTTAATAACCACGTATTTCTTTCATTTTTTATGAACTCATTATTTTTACCCAATTTTAATGAAATTGGCCTATTGGGTATTATTGATAATGTTGCTATTTCACTTAAACTTAAATGATTTGGCAGCTTTCCAAAATATATTACAGATGCAGATTTAACACCTTCAATGTTACCTCCGTATGGAACAAGATTTAAATAGAATTGCAGAATTTCATCTTTTGTATAATGCCATTCTAACTGAATTGCATTAAACATTTCTTTTATCTTGTTCTTATATGTTCTGGACTGAGGATTAATTAACCTCGCTACCTGCATAGTTATTGTTGATGCTCCAGAAGTTCTTTTTCCGGTTTTAATATTGTTATAAAGAGCCCTTACAACAGCAAGTGGATTAATACCATAATGAAAATAGAAATACTTATCTTCCTTGTAAATAACAACTTTTTTAAGTTCAGGAGTTATTTCATCTAACTCAGTGTACATTCTCCACTTATCATCATATGAAAGAAAACCATGAATAAGGGTGCTATCCTGAGAGTATATAATTGTTGAATAATTAATATTTGTATGTAAAGGATAAATAATATCTAGAAAAAATAATATTATAAATAAAATAACTGAAACCAGAAAAATATATTTTACTTTTTGGGAAATACTTTTAAAATATGCGGTTATTTTTTTTAATAAAAATTTACTATTCTTTATAAGCATGTATGAGATATTGAGATTATTTTGAATAAAAGTAATCTCTTTTTTTAATTTCAAATTATGTTTTATAATAAAATGTTAAACATTTTTCTTAGTTTTAATTAATTATCAATTTAAGGTATAATCAAAAAATAATTTCAATATATAATAATTAAAAAACTATCCAATGAAAACTAAATTCATTTTTTTATTTCTGACAGTTTTAGCATTGATATTTTCATGTTCAAAACAAACAAACACAGTAAAAGTAATTGAGAAAAATTTCGCTGAAGAAATTACAATAACAAGCAGCCTTAATTTTACTTTTAATAACGATCTGGTTTCCGATTCAATAGTTAACAGATGGATTGATGATGAGTTATTGAAAATAAAACCGGAAACTGAAGGAAAATATATATGGATAGCAAAAAATAAACTTGCATTTATCCCTTCAAAAGGATTTAAACCTGCAACTGAATATACCTGTACACTTGATGAAAACATTTTAAGTTACAATTCTCATTTAAAACTGTCGAAGGACAAAACGTTTACTTTTCATACTCCTTACTTGACTGTTTCTGATATTAAAACATACTGGGCACTACCATCAAATAAGAATGAATCACCTCAAGTAAAAATTGATATTGAATTTAATCAAAATGTAACTCCGAAAGAAGTAGCCGAATTGCTGGAGATTTCAATTGATTCAAAATCTTGTAGTTTTAATTTGATAACAACTGATATTGGATCAGTTGTTAGTTTATTGGTTTCCGATATTAAAGCTGAAGATAAAGACCTATATGCTAAAGTTAAAATTAAAAAAGGTTTAGGCGTTTTTAATGGAACAGTTAAAACCGAACAAGATTTTAACGAAGAATTTAATATTCCATCACCACTCAAACTGCAAGTAAATGATGTTCAATCAAATCATGATGGTACTGATGGTACAATTACAGTTTTTACAACTCAGGAAGTAAATACAAAAGACATTAAAAACTATATTTCAATTGTACCATCTGTAAACTACTCAGTAGAAGCTCAACCAGGGTATTTTGTAATTAAGAGTAATGAATTTAGTATGAACGACAAATATGAGTTAATATTAAAAGAAGGACTATTGGGTAAAATTGGGGGCAAACTAAAACAAGAATATTCACAACCAGTTTCATTTGGCGAATTAAAACCAAGTATCCAGTTTGTAAATAAAAAAGAGTTTTATGTTTCTGCACAAGGAGCAAAAAATATTGAAGTTGCTATAATAAATGTGCCTAAAGTGAATGTGAAAATCACTAAAATATATGAAAACAATATTCTAGCATTTATCCAAAATTATAATTTCAGAAGCTATAACGATTATAATGATGAAGAAGATTATTATTACTATGATGATTATTACAGAGGTAATTCAAGCGACCTTGGTGATGAAATTTATAATAAAGAATTTGAATCAATTACTCTGCCTAAGAATGGGAATCATCGTTTACTTAATCTTGATTTTGAAGATAAGCTAGCAGATTATAAAGGAATTTATATAGTCGAAATCTCGTCACCCGATAATTATTATTTAAAAGACAAAAAGATAATCTCAATATCAGATATCGGACTAATTGTAAAAGAAGGAGAAAACTCTATCACCGTTTTTGCAAACTCATTGTTAACAGCCGAACCTATTTCTGGTGTTGAAATAAAATTTATTGGTAAAAATAATCAAGTAAATTTTTCTGCGAAAACAAATGCCGATGGAATAACCAAATATGAATATACCGATTTAAAAGCTTCTGGTTTTGAAACTAATCTTATTACTGCTTTATATAACAACGATTATAATTTCATTCCTTTAAGAAATACACAAGTATCAACTTCCCGTTTTGATGTTGGGGGAAACTATAAAAATCAATCCGGTCTCGAAACTTATATTTATGGGGATCGTGATATTTACCGCCCTGGTGAAACAATTAATATTTCTGCAATAATTCGCGATTATGAATGGAAATCACCTGGAGAACTGCCAATAATACTAAAAATAATTACTCCCAACGGAAAAATTTTAAAAACAAATAAGAAAATTTTAAATAAAAATGGTTCATTTGAATCTCAGGTTAAATTAGAGTCAACAGCTAGCACAGGTACTTACACAGTAAATGTGTTTACAACTAACAATGTTTTAATAGGCTCAAAACTTATTAAAGTTGAAGAATTTATGCCTGATAGAATAAAGGTAAAAGTTGATTTGGACAAAACAGAGTACAAACCAGGCGAAACTATAAAAGCAGATATTGAAGCTGTCAATTTCTTTGGTCCTCCGGCTGCAAATAGAAATTACGAAATGGAACTATCTGTAAAACGTAAATATTTTTATCCAAAAGAAAACAGAGACTATAATTACTCTATTGAAGGAACAGAAAAATATTTTGAGAATAACTATTGGGAAGGCAAGACAGATGAAGAAGGAAAAGCTAGCCAACAATATGAAATCTCTGAAAGTTTTAATTATCTTGGA
>MENE01000023.1:10230-12824 GCA_001769005.1 Bacteroidetes bacterium GWA2_31_9b
CGCAACTAAAATAATGACAACCTATTATCAACCGTGTGAAATAAATGTTGCTGAAAACGGCCAAAAGTCAGTTATATTAACTGTTTCAAAATTCGAATTCATAAACCCTGCATTGGAATACAGAATAGGTGCCTGGTGTCAGAAAGCATTGGAATTAACCAATTGTAAAAATCCTAAATATGTTATTAAAAAAGCATTAACAAAGGGTGATTCAACTACAGAAATTGTTTTTAGCTGGGATTAATGTAGTAAAAGATAAAAGGAGAAAGACAAAAGTAAAAAGTAAAAATTTGAGAAAGACTAATAGAAGTTGGCTGGAAGCCACTTGATATTTTATCTCTGGTAACTCAATTCTAACTCTGCGAAACTCTGTGGTAAATGTAGAAAATTTGCCTACCTTCTGCAGTTAAACATACTGTAAAGATAAATAGTAATAGTAAAGGTAAAGGTAAAGGTAAAGGTAATAGTAAAGGTAAAGGATTAAAGTATTACTAATAAAAAAAAGTTATTTTTCAGAAAAATATTTACAATACTGAGATATTCCGCAACTTTCGCATTTTGGTTTTCTTGCAATACATACATATCGCCCGTGTAATATAAGCCAATGATGTGCTATTGGGATTAATTTTTCCGGAATATACTTAACAAGTTGCTTTTCTGTTTCTAAAGGTGTTTTAGCATTTGTGGTAAGTCCAATACGTTTTGAAACCCTAAAAACATGTGTGTCGACTGCTAAAGTGGGTTTATTATAAACAACAGAAGCTATTACATTGGCTGTTTTTCGTCCTACACCCGGTAATTTTTGTAGCTCGTTAATATCGTCGGGTATTATCCCATTAAATTTCTCAACCAGCATTTTCGACATTCCAGAAAGATGCTTGGCTTTATTGTTTGGGTAGGAACAGCTTTTAATATATGAAAATATTTCATCTACAGATGCTTGAGCCATTTCGTAAGCACTGGGAAAACGTTCAAGTAGGGCAGGAGTAATTATATTAACTCTTTTATCGGTACATTGAGCACTAAGTATTACTGCAACAATTAATTCAAATGGAGTTTTATAATCAAGCTCTGTTTCGGCTATGGGTTGAGCTATTTTGAAGTAATCAATTATTTTTTCGAAGCGTTCTTTTTTGGTCATTTTTTAATGTTATTGAAATGGTACTTCAAAATAAAATTTAGATCCTTTATTTACAACTGATTCAAACCACATTCTCCCATCCAGTAATTCAATATATTTTTTTACTAATGATAAACTAATTCCTAGCCCTCCGGAGTTTTTAGGTACATTATCTCCTTTTTCAAAAGGAATAAATATCTTTTGAAATGATTCTTCATGAATTCCAATTCCTGTATCAGAAACAAAGAATGTGATATGATAATCTGTTATTGAAAAACCAAACTCAACTTTACCTTTTGCTGTATATTTTATGGCATTATTCATCAGTTTATACATAATCTTTTTTAACAATATTGAGTCTTGTATAATTTTATATGTTGAAAAATTCTTATCAGGATAGTAATTAAGTATTACATGATCTTTATTTGAATTGCTTTTCATGTTAATAAAATCATCATAAATTTTATTCATAAAACTATAAACATTAAAAGATACCTTATACACATATAATTGATTCGAATTAACCAATGAAATTTCTACAAGACCTTCAATAGTTGAAATAAGGTCGTCGCTGCTTTTCTTAATTATTTTTGAAGCTTCAATTCTTTCTTCTTGAGTAATTTCAGAATCGAAAGCCAATGACGAAAATCCTACAATGCCATTTAAAGGAGTTCGTATTTCGTGTGAAAGTATATTAATAAAATTGCTTTTTAATTCATCTACTTTACTAAAGTTTTCTTCAGCAAGAATCAACTGTTTATTAAGTTCTTCAAGGATCTCTTTTTGTTCTGAGATCTTTAGATTTTGTTTTATTAACTTTTTGTTGTTGTTCTTGAAGTAAATAACAAAAACAATAGATAATGCGCTAATAATCAATAATAATACTACAATAACAAGTAAAAGAATATTTGTTGATTTTTGTTTCTGAATATTGAGAAGATTTATCTCATTTTGTTTGCTTGATATTTTAAGCTGATGTTCAAGAGTTTTTACGTGGTTAATCTTTTTAACATCATACACTTTTTGATAAAATTCAATATATTTCTCGTAGCAAAAATTCGATTCGTTATAGTTTCCAATTTGCTTATTATTTTGAGCTAATAGATTATATATTTCAATGAGTTCAATTTTACTTTGATATTTTGTTGCTATTGGTAATGCTTTATTAAGTGTATAAATCGATTCTTTAAAATTGCCCAATTTAGTATAGAATTTCCCGTATGCAATATAAGTTCTTACTAATCCGGGATTGTCGTTAGAGTTAATATTATATGAGTAAGCTTTTTCAAGAAAAATTTTAGAAGAATCGTTTTTATTCTGATTTAGATAGATTAATGCTAAGGTTGAGTATGATCTTCCTGCATTAATATAAAGATTATTCTTTTCTTCAAGCATTACGCCTTTTTTAAAATAGTATAACGAAGAATCATAATTTTCAAGTTGAAAATATACTTTCCCAATATTAGCATACACA
>MENE01000023.1:12850-21981 GCA_001769005.1 Bacteroidetes bacterium GWA2_31_9b
ACTGATTGCGATTTGGGCTGATTTCTGTAAATTGAGAATAGCTAATTCATATTCTAATAGTCCATTATAACACAATCCTAATAGATTAAATATTTCGAATCGTTCATTTATTGTATGGATTGCTTCAAAGTAGTTTTTTGCTTCGAGCGATATTTCTAAACAATCGCTATACTCTCCGGTTTCCCATAAAATATTTGATATTCCAATATAATATGATGTTAGCAGATTGCTCTTATCTTCAATTTTTGCTTTTTCAATTCCAATTTTATAATAATACAATGAACTATCATATTCATTTCTTAATTGATAAAATCGGCCTAAATAGAAATGGCTGCTTTCAATTCCTCTTAAATAATCTGATTTGATAGATAAATAAAGTGTTTTTCTTATAATATCAAGTAGGCTATCGTTATTCGTTTCAATATTATTCTTTATTATCTGTATATTTTTTTCAATTTGCTCAATTTTTTTATTTATTTCTGATGCATTTGTTATTTCAGTTGAAAACAAACTCATCGAAAAACCAACAAATAGAAAAAGTGTAATAAAAAGTGATTTGAAAATATAATGCCGATTAGTACTCATAATTCAATTAATTGAATTTGAAAATTAGTCTATTCATTTATAATTACAAAATATCATGTTTACTTTTTTAAATCTGAATATTTATGTTGCTTTGTAGTCATTTTGTTTAGCTTTGCAAAAATTATGATTAATTACTTACAGGTCGAAAATTTAAAGAAGTCATTTGGCGATCTTCTTCTGTTTGAAGATATTGGTTTCACTATTGAAAAAGATCAAAAAGTGGCATTAATTGCAAAAAACGGAACAGGTAAAACCACTCTTTTCAATATTATTACCGGAAAAGATTCTCCCGATTCAGGTAAAATTATTTATAGAAACGATATTCGGTTTGGATTTTTAGAACAGAATCCACCATTAAATCCTAAAAACACAATTTTAAACGAAGTATTACACTCATCGAATAATATAAAAGAAGCAATTATTCAATACGAGAAAGCAATAAATACACACGATAAAAACTTACTTTCAAAAGCTACAGAACAAATGGATTTGTTTGGTGCGTGGGATTACGAAGTAAAAGTGAAGCAAATACTTACCAAACTTAAAATTGATAAATACGAACAACTTATATCTACTTTATCAGGAGGAGAGAAAAAACGTGTTGCTTTAGCATCCGTTTTAATTGAAGAACCCGATTTGTTATTGCTCGATGAACCAACAAACCATCTTGATTTGGATATGATTGAATGGCTTGAAAATTACCTTAAAAATACGCATTCAACCTTGCTAATGGTAACTCACGACCGTTATTTTCTTGATCGTGTGTGTAATGAGATTATCGAGATGGATAATTCCAAAATTTATAGCTATAATGGGAATTATTCCTATTTTCTTGAAAAACGCGAAGAGCGAATAAATAATGAAGAATCGCTGGTAGAACGTGCAAAAAACATTTTGCGTAAAGAAGAAGACTGGATGCGACGAATGCCTAAAGCACGAACTCATAAAGCAAAATTCCGTATCGATAATTTTTATCAGCTCAAAGATGTTGCTTCACAAGGTCGTAACGAAGAACAAATGCAAATTAATGTTCAAGCCTCACGATTAGGAAAAAAGATACTTGAAATTGAAAATCTGTCGAAGAAATTCGAGAACAAACCAATTTTAAATAACTTCAGTTATAAATTCAGTAGAGGAGAAAAAATTGGTATTGTAGGCGATAATGGAACCGGAAAATCGACATTTTTAAATCTTATTACTCAGAGTATTACTCCCGACACGGGCACAATTGATGTTGGTCAAACAATAGTTTATGGTTATTATAAACAAGAAGGAATTCAATTTACCGAAAATCAAAAAGTTATTGATGTTGTTCAGGAAATTGCTGAAGTAGTATCGTTGGGTGGCGGACGTGAAATGGGAGTGAAGGAGTTTTTAAATTATTTCCTTTTTCCATTCGACATGCACTATACACAGGTTTCGAAATTAAGTGGTGGTGAAAAACGAAGACTTTATCTGGTAACGGTATTAATGCGTAAACCCAATTTTTTGATTCTCGATGAGCCTACAAACGACCTTGATATTATGACCCTGGGTGTGTTGGAAGATTATCTTACAACATTCGATGGTTGTGTGCTGGTTGTTTCGCACGATCGTTTTTTTATGGATCAGGTGGTCGATCATATATTTATTTTCCAGGGCGACGGAAATGTGAAAGATTTTCCAGGTAATTACTCTCAATACCGCGAGTGGACTTTAAAATTGGAGAAAGCTCAAATAAAAGAATCTGTTGCTACAACTAAGAAAGAAGTTATCAAATCTGAAAAAGCAAAAACTAAATTATCATTCAACGAAAAACGAGAATACGAACTACTAGAAAAAGAAATTGCTGATTTGGAAAACGAAAAATCAAATCTCGAAAGCGAAATCAATTCAGGAATTCTTAAAAACGAAGATTTAATAAAAAAATCGAAACGTATTGCTGAAATAATTCATTTGCTCGACAAGAAAACAGATCGTTGGATTGAATTGAGCGAATTTGTATAAAAATAATGCAGCATAAATTACTGAAACTCCGTAATTTCAATTATTGATTAGAGACGCTAAAACATGTGTTCTTTTCTACATGTTTTTTATTAAAGGATTTCTGAAACGAGATTTAATTTGATAATTAAAAAATTAAGGAAATATTTTTTAGTTTTATATCAACTTAATCTAATTACAAAATATATCATATGAAAAACCTATTACAATCTATCTTCTTGCTTGTTTTTGTATTATTTAGTGTTGAATTTAGTTCGGCATGTACCAATTTTATTATAACCAAAGGTGCTTCAAATAATAATTCAGTTATGGTATCTTATGCTTGCGATTCACATGATATTTACGGTGAACTTTATTTCTGGCCAGCTGCAGATCATCCAATAAATTCATCTGTCCTAATTGTTGATTGGATGTCAGGGAAATTTCTTGGTACCATTCCACAAGTAAGCCATACCTATAGAGTTATCGGAAACATGAACGAACATCAGGTAGTTGTTACTGAATCTACCTGGGGTGGACGCGAAGAACTTGTTGATAGTACTGGTTTAATTGATATAGGAAGCTTAATTTATTTGACTTTACAGCGAGCTAAAGATGCAAGAGAAGCAATTAAAACATTTCATTTTTTGACTTCTGAATATGGGTATTATAGTACGGGTGAAACATTTACAATTGCTGATAAAAATGAAGCCTGGATTCTTGATTTAATTGGTAAGGATCATGGAAAGAAGGGTGCTGTGTGGGTTGCAAGAAAAGTTCCGGATGGTTATATTTCGGGTCATGCAAATCATGCGCGAATTACAAATTTTCCAAAGCAAGATAAAAAAATTTCAATCTCGTCTGATTTAATAAATAATAATGAATTATTGTATAAGCCTGAACTGGAATGTATTTACGCCTTTGATGTTATTGATTTTGCAATAGAGAAGGGATATGTAGCACAAAATTTAAAACACAATGACTTTAATTTTGCAGAAACTTATGATCCAATAAACTTTGGTGCAGCACGATTTTGCGAAGCTAGGGTATTTGCAGGATTTAATCGTGTAAATTCCGAAATGGGTAAATACCTCGATTATGCTTTAGGTGAGAATCTTAAGAATAGATTCCCGCTATGGATTAAACCCGATAAGAACTTGGGCGTTCGCGATGTTATGGAGCTTATGAGAGATTATTACCAGGGAACACCTATGGATATGACTCAGGATATTGGTGCTGGTTCGTTTAATAGCACAGTTCGCTGGCGACCTATTAGCTGGGAAGTAAATGGGGAACATTATTTCCACGAAAGAGCTATATCAACACAACAAACAGCTTTTTCAATAGTTTCCCAATGTCGATCGGATTTACCGAATGAAATTGGTGGAATTTTATGGTTTGGTGTTGATGATACTTACTTAACAGTTTATACTCCTTTGTATGCTGCATTACAAGAGTCACCAGAAATTTTTAGAGTTGGAAATGGTGATATTTTAACCTATAGCGAAACATCAGCATTTTGGTTGTTCAATAGAGTTTCAAATTGTGCATACAATCAAATGAGTAGAGTTATACCTGTTATAAGAGAAACACAAAACGAACTAGAAAATGGATTTATAAGTTTAGTTGAAAAAATGGATATTGAAGCATTTGAGATGTATAAGTCAAATCCACAAGAAGCAATTAAAATGCTTACAACATTTTCGTTAAACTGTTCTGAAAAAACTTGGAAGACATGGAAAACTCTTGATAATTATTTGCTTGTACATTATTCTGATGGAAATATTAAAAAGAAACAAGGCAATCACGATAATTTTGTGAGAGAACTATTTAAAAATGAATTCGATATTCCTGCAATACAACAACCCGGGTATTCCAAAAAGTATTATGAAAGTATTGTTAAAGATACCGGAGATAAACTGAAAATGAAATAAGGAGATTTATTTTGCTAGTATAATCAAGAATTTTAAAAGCAAATACTTAAATGTAATTCCATGATTTGTATATTTATTAGTGATTTGCATGGGAAAACCGAGCGCTATCTAAAGCTTTTTAATCTTATAAGAGACCAAAAGCCAGCTGCAGTTTTTATAGGGGGCGATTTATTTCCACATATACATGCTTGCGACAGGAATTTAAATTTTAAAGTAATCGATGATTTTGTTGATGATTTCTTGATATCAGAATTCATTAAACTAAAATTGGAGATGAAAAGTCATTATCCCGAAGTATTTATTATTCTGGGTAATGATGACCCAAAAATTGAAGAACAAAGAATAATTGATGCAGAATCAGGTGGTATATGGCATTATATGCACAACAAAAAGTTTAAATGGAATGATTATGATATTTTCGGTTATTCAAATATTCCACCTTCACCATTTTTATTAAAGGATTGGGAACGATACGATGTTTCTCGTTTTGCTGATCCCGGATGCGTACATCCAACCGAAGGAATTCGAACAATTGAAGAAAATACAGATATTGAATATGCTACAATTCAAAATGATATTGATGAATTAACCAGAGATTTTCATCCAGAAAAATCAATTTTATTATTTCATTCACCACCATATCAAACAAATCTAGATCGGGCTGCATTAGATGGCAAATTCTTTGATCATGTTCCTTTGGATGTAAATGTTGGAAGTATTGCCTTACGACGATTTATCGAAGAAAAACAACCTCTTTTAACTCTTCATGGACATATTCATGAATCTTCAGAAATTACAGGTTTTTGGTCTGATAAAATTGGCAAAACTCAACTATTTTCTGCAGCATATCATAAACCTGAACTTGCAGTTATTAAGTTTGATCCGGAAAATTTAGACAAGGCAGAGAGAATAATTCTATAAAAATAATGTGCTTTGTGTTCCTTCGTGTGTACTTGGAGTTACTTTGTGGTTTATCATAATAAATTTTTTGCCACAACGGTTCCACAAAGGTTTTTCACAAAGTATCACAAAGTTTTACCAGCAACCAGTAACCAGCAAACTGCCTTCGGCAGTCAAACCAGTAACAAATTATTCTAAAATTTTGATCGTTACAATAAATTCAGTACTTTCATTTCGATTTTAAAAGAATAATTATGAACACATTCGGTAGAATTTTCAGAATACATATTTATGGAGAATCGCATGGAAAAGAGATTGGTGTTATAATTGATGGTTGCCCCGCTGGTATACCAATATCCACAGATGATTTTACAGAAGATATTCAACGTCGAAAAGGAGGTTCAAAAGGAACAACTCCTCGCATTGAAGAAGATAAACCAATAATTAAATCCGGAGTGTTTAATGGAAAAACAACTGGTTTTCCAATTTTAATAGCATTTGAAAACACAAATAGCAGATCAGAAGATTATAACGATTTTTTGGTTTCACCACGCCCTAGTCATGCTGATTTTACTGCAAAAATGAAATTTGCTGGTTATAACGATCATCGTGGTGGAGGACATTTCTCGGGAAGATTAACTTTAGGATTAATTGCTGCAGGTGTTATTGCAAAAAAAATAATAAATCCCGTAAAAATAAATGCTACAGTTATTGAAGTAGGTGGCTCTAAAAATATCGATTCTGCGATTGATAATGCTCTAAAGAATAACGATTCTATTGGTGGAATTGTAGAATGCAGAGCCGAAAAAGTAATGGTTGGCTTTGGTGAACCATTCTTTGATACGTTTGAATCACTTATTAGCCATATTGTTTTTGCAATACCAGGAATAAAAGGAATTGAGTTTGGTTCAGGATTTTCTTCTGCACAAATGACAGGTAGTGAACATAATGATATAATATTGGAACAATCAGGTAAAACAAAAACTAATTTCTCGGGTGGAATAAATGGTGGAATTACAAACGGAAATAAAATTTATTTCAAGGTAGCAGTGAAACCAACATCGAGCATTTCCAAACCACAACAAACTTTAAATATGGAAACTGGCAAATTAGGAATTCTCGAAATAAAAGGCCGTCATGATACTTGTATTGCTCTAAGGGTACCTGTTATTCTCGAAGCTGTTACTGCAATTGTTCTTGCCGATTTAATGATGTTGGAACAGAAAATCACTCGAATAATATAAAAATGAATAAATATTAGGGATATTAAGTTCTTGCAAACTCAATTAAATCAGTTTTTCAATAATAATATTAATAATTTCAACCAGAATTAATATTATAATAATCCATTCGAGCATATTGCTTCGTTGATGCTGCATTAAATCTTTAAAAAGATCGAGATTCTCTTTTATTATATTGATATCTTCGATTATGGATCTGTATCTTGTATTTATATCAAAAAGTTTTTTTAATTCACGATCAATTTTATCTAAATATTCATTTTCCCATGCTTCCGGTGGGGAATCAAAAATATAGAGATTTTCAGCAATTCGGTTTTTAAGGTTTAACGATTGTGCAATGAACTTTCTCAATCTTTTTCCCGAAATTTTAAGTTTTCCTGTTTTTTCCAATTGATAAGTTCTGCGTTGAGTAATATCAAGCAGAATTTCAGCTTGATTTGAGAAATAGTCTAATGAAACAGATTGTGCCACATTAAGCATAATTATTCGCATAATCATTGGATCAAAACGACTAATTGAGATTTCATTATATCCAAAAATATCGTTGTCTTTTACAATATTGATCTGGAATTCTTCTTCCATTTTTTCTGAAAGTAGATTTTTGCAGTATGGTTTTATGAATTCAATAATTTCGCTCATTTTAATTTCATCATACCCCGAGAATACAACAACTCCATAAATTAGAATTTGAAAGAATTTGTTGTTTTCAGAAAAATACATGAGTTCGGATGAATCGTTATAAAAAAGATTCCCGGCAAAGGACTTTTTAATACTTCGTAAATCGATATGCTCAGCAATTTGAAATGCAATAGCCTTGTGTGTCATCGAATTATAAATTTATTACAGTAAAGTTAAGAAAATATATTTTAATTGAATTATTAAAATTTCCGAATCAATTGAAATCATTAAATCAGGTTAAATATAAACCTGGTTTTATTTATTCTATTTCGATTATCTTATTTTTTATTCCATAAATAATCAATTCTGCAGTAGTTCTTAATTTCAATTTACACATAATGTGATTTTTATGACTATCAACCGTACGAACGCTAATAAAAAGTCTGTCGGCAATTTCTTTATTCGAAAATCCTTTACCAATTAATTCTATTATCTCTATTTCCCTACTGGTAAGTTGCTCATCCTTATTTAATCGGTCGAAACCAGAAGATGACTTTTTAATATAACTTTTTAATATACTTGATGATATTAGCTTTCCTAAATATTCTTCTCCGTTTGCTATCGAATTAATTGCATCCAGCAATTCTTTTCTGGAAGTATCTTTGGGTAAATAACCTTTTGCTCCGTTAATCATAGCGCTAATTACATATTCTTCGTTTTTGTGCATCGAAAGAATAAGTATTTTTATATAGGGATATTGTTCAGTTATAATTTTAGTCAGTTCAATACCCGTAATTTTAGGCATAGTAACATCTAAAATCAAAATATCGGATAATTTAGTTTTAAGTAAACTCAATAGTTCCTCACCATTCGATGCTTCGCCAATAATCTCAAGATTGCTTTCGTCTGATAATAAGGATTTTATTCCATCGCGAAATATCTGATGATCATCGGCAAGAATAATATTTATTTTCATTTGAGTCGTTTATATTTTGATTTTTAGTATTGTTCCATTATCTTGAACAATTTCAAATGTTCCACCCAGCAATTCGGTTCGTTCGCGCATATTTGAAATTCCGTTTCCGGCTTTAAAATTCTCATCAACATAAAATCCAATACCATTATCTGAAATGCTTAATTCTAAATGATCGGTATAATTTAAATTGATGAAAACATCTGTTGCTTTCGAGTGCTTAACAATATTGTTAAGGGCTTCCTGAATTATCCGATAAAGGTATATTTTAACTTTTTCATCACAGGCAAGTTCATCTGCATTATGAGAAAATTGAATTTTAATTTCTGAATTTTTACGAACTTCTTCACAAATATTCTCAATGGCAGAAATTAACCCAAATTGATTTAGTACAGGTGGAGCAAGATTTTCAGACATGCTTACTACTTCTTTTGAAATAATTGCCAGTAAACTTTTTGCTTCTTCTACAATTTGTTGTTTCAATTCGGGTGATGCATTTTCGAAGCGTTCCAGTTTCATTTTTGTGGCAAGAATATACTGTCCCAATCCATCGTGCAATTCGCGCGAAAGTCTCTGTCGTTCAATTTCCTGACCATCAATCATCGATGTTATGCGTTTTTCCTTTTCGTATTTTAATTCCTGAGTTTGGATTTTAATTTTCTCCGACATCTGATTAAATGCTTCGGTAAGCTCACCAATTTCGTCGTTTGAATCATTTTCGATTTGAATAGTGTAATTTCCTGAAGCTATTATTTCTGCCGCCTGCTTTAATTTGATAACCGGGAGTGATATTTTTCTGGATATGATATAAACCAAAACAAAGATAAATAACGAAACGATTATACTTAATAGAATGATACTATTACGCAGAGTATAAATTGATACCATAGCTTCTTCTACATCAATCTCTGCAATAAC
>MENE01000024.1:0-14603 GCA_001769005.1 Bacteroidetes bacterium GWA2_31_9b
ATATAATCCTGAAGAATTATAAGTATGATTTGGTGTTGAACCTGTTCCTGTTGTACCATCGCCAAACTCCCACTCGTATGTATATATTTCGGTATAAGCAGATGCAGATGCTGTAAACTGAACATCCAAAGGTTCACATCCCCGGTCGGTATCAACTGTAAATGCAGCATTTACAACAGGAGGCAAAATAGTAATTGTTTTTTCTAATGTATCAGCACATGTACTTGTAGCGCTGTTGATTTGCAAACGAATGTCCTTTTCGCCCCAATGCTCATAATCGTGATAACTTGGTTCTGCTACAGAAGATGTTCCTCCATCACCAAATGCCCAGGCATAATTCCATGGTCCAAGATTTGATTTGTTATCAATAAATACTCGTGCTTCTGGAAACATTTGAAGTGTTGGTGTAACATCAAATTCTACTAAAGGTTGAGCATACGCTACAACTGATTTAGTTTCTGTATCCCAACAATTGTATTCAGATGAAGCTGTTAATGTTACTAAATATGTAGCATCCGCATTTCCTATATTTACAAACCTGTTAAATGGGTTTTCCTGACTTGATGTATTTCCATCACCAAAGTTCCAGTTAAATATTACAGCAGGAGTTGTTGATGCATTTGTAAAATAAGATATAAAAGGGCTACATCCTGAAGCATCGTAAGTAAAATCTGCAACAACAGATGGAAAAACATTTAATATTAATGAATCGGAATGTGTACAATCTTCAGTAGTTCCAACCCAAAGTTTAAGTTTGTAATTCTGAACAAAGTCAATTAGTGTATTTGGATAAGAATGTGATAATACTGTATTTGTTGTATTATTTGGAGTTCCATCGCCAAAAGTCCATTGATATGAATCATAACCTTTCGAATCAAGATTATTCATATTGACTACTAATGGTGGGCATGAAGATGTTGGATCTGCTACAAATTTAGCCAAAGGCTGATGATAAACTGTAATTGGCAAACTATACACATCTGAGCAATAGTTTTCAGAGGTAACTGTTAACTTTATATTGAAAGGTTTATCATTTTCCCGATCTGCATTATAGAATAAATGAGGCAACTCAAATCCTCCAGAACTTGTATTATCACCATATTCCCATAAATAATTTGTAGTTGCTGCCGGGGCTGTTGATAAATTATCGAAGTTAACAGACAATGGAGTACATCCAGCAGGGTTTAAAATAGTAAATAGTGCATCAACATATTCAAATACAGTTATGGTATCTGATTTTTCAGAATAGCATCCGTGTGAATTTGTTGCTCTTAATCGCACACCATATTTTCGAATACTCGGAACTCCATTTTGATAATCATGAACAAATGGATCTTTGTTTGTTGGTGCTCCACCAACAAATAAATTATCGATATACCATTGATAAATATTTGCAGCATTGCCGATAGATGTATTCTCGATTGTTGCATTAAACATTTGAGTAACTGAGTTTGGACAACCCTGACTTATTGGAATAGAGAAATTAGCTTCTACTCGTGAATAAACGTTAACTATAGCTGATTCTGAATCGGTACATCCATTTTCTGATATCGCTGTCATTACTACAGTAAAAGGCAAGTCATTGGTTGTATTATTAACAAATGTTTTATTAACCGGGCTCGATGTAGTTGAAAGATAGGTACCATCGCCAAAGTTCCAGTTCATAGTGTAAGAACCTCCACCAATAGATGTGTTTGTAAATACTACATCTGACTCGTTACAAAGATCCGGCTGACTATATGTAAATCCTGCTGTTATTGAAGAATGAACTAATATTTCTCGTGTAAGTGTATCAGTGCATCCTTCAGGATTTTGTGCTACCAATGTAAGGTAGAATGTTATATCACTTCCGGTAGTATTGGTATAAGTATGAGGAAAATTTTCTGTAGCATTTACAGATGTGTAATTTGCAACGCCTGCTGCTGTTTGTGAGTTCCAATACCAGCGATATGTTCCACCTTTTGAATTATTAATTATATTTACCGTAAGTGGTGAACATGCTTCAGAAACATCAATACCAAAATTAGCTTCAACTTTGCGGAATACATTAATAATAGCTGATGTATCATGGGTACAACCATTGATTGATGTTGCATTTAGTTGTATTGTATAAGGCAAGGTTGCATTTGTATTATTGAAAAACTCCTTCGGCGCCGGGTCTGCACCGTTAAATGTGGTTCCATCGCCAAAATCCCATAAAAATGAACTACCATTTAATGAAGTATTCGCGAAATCAACTGTAAAAGGATTACATCCACTTACTCCTTTTGGAGTAAAATTAGCTAATGCAGCTGCATACACTGTAATTGTTTTATTCATTATATCGGTACACGAACCACTTGGGTCAGAAACTGTTAAACGCAAATTATATGAATCGTTTGGACCGGGAGCAGGATTTGCAGGATAAGTATGTGCAGGTGGATTTGATAAACCAGTTGGGTTATAGCCATCTCCAAATGACCACACATAATTTGCTGCCGGTATTCCAATATAAGTTGTTGCTATTGCATCAACGGTTAATGGTGTGCAACCAGCTACTTTATCAACAGCAAATAATGCATTTACAAAAGGATGAACAATAATTGGTGCTGAAAAAGTACTTGTACACCCGCTTATTGTAGTTGCTGTAACTCGGGCAGTATAAGTAACATCTGCATTAGTTAAGTTTCTGTAAATATGAGTCGGATTTGCTACGTTTGAAGATGTTAAATCGCCAAAATCCCAAGAATATGTAGTACCGGCAACTGGAATTGTTAATGATGAAGTGAAACTTACTAATACTGAATCACAAATAGTAACTGGCCCAGCAGGAACAGTAGTAAAACTTACTGATACAGCAGGGTTAACAGTAATTGTAGTACTTTTTGTATCAAAACAACTTGCATTACGGGTAACAGTTAAGCTCAAATTGAACAATTGGTCTACTCCCGGATTTGTAGTATTTGTATAATTGTGTATATGAGTTCCTGGTTGCTTAGTTGTGTTTAAAGGACTTAAATCACCATAATTCCATGACCAACCACCAACAGCGGGCACATCATTTCCAATAGAAGTATTGGTAATAGTTACGGGTAAAACAGAACAACCTTCATCTGGATTAACAACAAAGTCTGCATCGGCTCTATAAATTGTAATGGTGTTTGAAGTATCATCAAAACAACCATAAATCGATTGGGATCGCAAATTGAAAATATATGCTTGATCTGCCGCTGTAGTATTATTATATAATTTTGTAGGACTTGCAATATTTGATGTTGAACCATCGCCAAATGTCCAAAGATAAATACTGGCTGCATCCGGACTTGCATTGGATGTGTTAGTAAATACAAAATTCTGCGAATTGCAACCTGTATATTGGTTTGGGAGTAAGGTATAATTTGCCCTTATTTCGGGATAAACAGTTATTGTTTCTGTCCATATTTTTGTACAAAGCTCATCGTTTCTTGTGGTTAATGTTATTATATAATTTTGAACAACATTTGTTGTATTTCTATATGTGTGAACAACTGAACCAAAAGTTGGAGCATTCAATATGGGCGTACCATCACCATAATCAAGTGTAATATTATCTTCACCTGCAGAAATATTTGTAATAGTTACCGGTAATGGTGAACAACCAAATGTACTATCAACAGTAAATTCTGATTCTAAATACGAATATACTGAAATTGTTGCACGTGCGGTATCACGACAAAAAAATGGTGAAGTGGCAACAAGTTCAACATCAAAATCAACAGTATCGGTTTCATCAGAATGACTGAACTCATGAGTCACATTTGCAGGAGTAACAGAAGTTAAGTATGATTCTCCATCTCCAAAAGTCCATTTATAACTATCAGATGTTGGTGATGACGAAAGATCTGTAAAATTAACAGTTAATGGATTGCAACCAATTGCATTAATCGGTGTAAAATCAGCATTGATTTCAGGAAAAACACGAATGTATTTTGTATATATATCAGGGCAATCAATTTCTTTATCGTAAGCATATAATCTCAGAGCATAAATTGAATCGCTGCTTGTTATATTATAATAAGTATGAGTAAAAGTTGTAGCCGCATTTGTGTCAGCAAAATAATCGTAATTCCTATCATCTTCAAAATCAAAAAGAAAAGTATCTGCATTTATTGTTAAATTGTTTAATTCAACAGTAAAAGGCGCACATCCAATATTATCATCAAGAGTAAAAAAAGCTTCTGTATTTTCATATATTTCAACTGAAGTATTTATTGTTGTATCAGCAAAACAAACTCTATCAATTAAAACTGAAAAAGTGTGTTGTCCGGGAGGTAAAAATGCATTAGGTTCTGAACTGGTTGGATCATCAAGATAAGTTGTAGGAGTCCATGAATAACCTAATCCACCATTAGCTTTTAATTCAGTTTCAGAACCATAACATGCAGTAAGAATATCTGTACCACTTTCTACAATTATTGCAGAGCCTCTGGCTTCGGCAAAATCTGAAAAATAACCATATTCGCAAGTCCCTGGCCCTTCGTTAATTACTCCAAGATGGAAGTAATTTCTTGTGTTTCGTATTCGGGTAGGTTGACCTGCTACAGCATCTAAACTTCTATTGTAACTACTTTTTTTAATAACATATAAATCACCATATCCTGAATATTCAAAATCAGCAGCGGTTAGAAATGGTGCAAATGGACCTCCATTTTTCGAGATTTCAAAAAAGTTTAATGCATCAAAGTGAGTCATTATTGTTAAAAAGAATCTACCCGTTTTAGCTCTAACAACAGTAACATCCAAAGACCCGGTGCAGCCATCAATAGTTGGAACCAATGCTCCTCCCATTTCACCTATAAAACCGGAAACGTGGAAAACATAAATTGGTTTATCAGCAACAATATATACAAAATCATGAGGAGGTACTGCAGTTTCCAACAAATCAATTACTCGCTGAGTACCTGCGGCAGTTACTGGAAAAGGTATTAATGCTCCATCACCTTTTCTTCGATATGAAATGTTAGTACCATTTTCAGTAGCTAAAACAAAAACTTTTTCGTTTCCTTGTGCATTATTTGTAATCTCACCTTTAATAACTAAATATTCAAGACCAACAGTTCTTTTCCCATACATATTTATTAATGGCACTAACTGATCCCCAACAAAATCCCAACCATTTTTTTCAGCAGAATCATCGTTAATGGTTACAACTATTGGTTCATTAGAAGTTATATGAGTTCCTCCTAATTTAAAAGCTGCAAGTCGATTGGGTTCATTTAAATCGGCTGCATTTCTTTGAGGTACAAACATCATTGTCATACCGGGTTGTGCAAGATTAAATGTATATGTTCCCGGTGGTATATTGTATGAGGTTTTAGTGAACGTAACATTAATTACAGTATTGGGCTTGGTAGCAGCTACAATAATTTGAGCAAATGCAGGATCCACATTGTATGAATGGTTGTCCCACCTACTCTGGAATGGCACCCAAAAATCCTGCCCCATTGCATTAGTACCTTTTAAAGAAAAAATATCGTTGTTCAGATAAAGTCGCTGATACTCATAATAAGCTGTTATTTCTCTGTCGGCTTCTATTTTTATAGCACAATTACTTATTCGAGGATTTGGGTTTGTAGCATCTTGAATATATGTATTATTCATTATTTCGACCAACTGGGCATTATTAAAATGTATATCAGCAGTAGCCGGAGGTATTAATGGATCAATTGTAACAAAAATTGTATCCATAATAGGATTATATGGTTGGGTAATAATAATATTTGTAATGTCATCCATATCGGTTGCTGTTAACACAATATTTGCTTCCCTGGTACTATGAAGCGATGTTCCATAAGGAACAGCAAACCAAAATAAAGTATCTGTTTGAGCCAGTGAACTATTTATAAATAACACTGTTATTATTAAAAACAAATAATATTTCTTAAATTGCCTTTTCATGATTCGAAAATTTTTAATTAAAAATATCAAAAAATATTAAATTTAGTAAACAAATAAATTCCGTTTACGTAAGAAAAGTATTCGTTTGTCAAAATTTTACGTAATAAAAAAATAAAGGTTCTACATTTTAAAATATATAATTTTTCAATACTAAAAACTACTCCAAATGAAAAAGATAAATATACCAAAATTTATTGCGTTTATTGCACTTTCAATTCTTTTTATAGGTAATGTAAATGGACAAACCTATATATATGAAGATTTTGAATCGGGTATAAAACCTGCCAATTGGACCTATATTAAGTATAGTACTACTGCAGAATGGGAATATTTGGATGGAGGTTATTCAACTACCGGAGTTCCGGGTACCGGGCATCCTCAATATTCAAAAGAAGGATTAGTAAATGCTATGTTTCATCTGGAAAGTTTTAGCGGCCAACGTGTTAAATTAGTTACACCACCAATTGATTTGAGCTTTGGAATTAAACCTGAATTAAAGTTTTGGCATGCACAAGACGAGCGATTTACTTTTTCACAATGGAGAAATGATGAGTTAAGGGTTTTTTATAAAGAACATACAGATAGTGCTTGGAAACAACTTGCTGAATATACAGAAAAAGTAAATGTGTGGACTGAACGCACAATACAGTTACCCGATAGTACATTATCAGGAACTTACTATCTCGCATTTGAAGGAAAAACTAATAATGGTTATGGTGTTTGCATTGATAGTGTAATTTTAGTTGAAAAAGGAGTAGTACCAAAATACATTGAAAGTATAAATGTTAATCAAGCATCTGTATCATTTGTTGCAACAGAATCAAAAACAAATCCAATACTTAGAATCGATTTTACTATTAGAGGAAATGACGGAATACTAAAACTTGATTCTCTTGCAGTTAAATCTCTTAATACCGATGATTCTGATATAATTCCAAATGGGGTAAAACTATTTGCTTCAGATAATACTGTTTTTTCAAATAGTACCCAAATTGGAAGCGGGAAAAGCTTTGTTGGAGGAACTTTAAGTTTTACAAATATTAATCGAATTTTACCTACTGGTGTTTCTTCTGTTTGGATAACATATGATATAGCAGTTGATGTTGATCATGAGAAACATGAACATATTTTAGATGCTCAGATTATTAAAGAGAATATAAAAATAAATTCATCATATTATCCTTCTGTTGATAAATCTCCAACCGGATCAAGAACATTATACGAGTCAATTTTATATGATGATTTTGAAACAAGTAATGGGTGGATTTATACAGGAGAATTTGAAAGAGCAATTCCAATTGGTTTAGGAGGGCTTACGAAAGGAGCCCCAGATCCTACTTTTGCTGTATCCGGTGATTATATAATTGGAACAGACATAACTGGATTGGGAATAACTGCTGGTGATTATGAAAATAATCTTACTGATAAAGAATACACTGCAGTATCACCATATAGAAACTGCAAATATTACAATGATATTTATTTGTATTACGATCGTTGGTTCAACATTGATACATACGATACAGCAACTGTTGATTTTAATAAACAAACTGCCAACAATTGGAGTACATTTTGGCAAAGTTCAGGAACATCAATAAATAATGAATGGGCTACTGTACAATTCAATGTTAATAGCGCTATTAGCAGAAGTGATAGTGTACAAGTTAGATTTACTTTAGGTCCATCAAATAGTTTTTGGAATTATTCTGGATGGAATATTGACAATGTTGTTCTTGTTGGAAATTATATAACTAAGGATGTTGGAGTAACCAATTGGATTGGCCCGCTGAGTGGATGTGGACATACAAGTGAAGAATATGTTGAAATTACAATTACAAATTTCGCTGGAGAATCATTAACAGATCCTTTGCCTGTTAGTTATTCTTTTGATGGAGGAGTAACTCTAAAATATGACACCATATATACAACCATACCAATGGGTGGTTCAATAAATTACACAATAGATAAACCTGTTAACTTAACAACTCCGGGTTGGTACAACAATGTATATGCTACTACAAACTTAACAGGTGATGAATACACGATAAATAACAAAATTAATAAAACAATTTTTATAACACCCACATATACATTACCATACTCACAGAATTTTGAAACAAATTATGGGTATTATTTAACAGGAGGAACAAATTCGAGCTGGGCTTATGGAACACCAGCTGGTATAATTATAAATACTGCAGCATCAGGCACTAAAGCTTGGGTAACCAAACTGGCCGGTAATTACAACAATTCCGAAAATTCATATCTGGAAAGCCCTTGTTTTAATTTCTCAGCTAAAGATTCAATCGTTTTTGAATTCAAATGTAAAGGATTATCGGAGGAGAATACTGATGGATTATCACTCATGTATTCATTTAATGATGGTGCAACATGGAATCCTGTACCAAACAAACATGATTATTACTGGAACTGGTATAATGAAACAAATATTAGTGAATTAGGTTTGCCAGGTATTGATACTACAAATGGTCAATGGCTAACTTTCCGTCAATTATTACCTTCAGAATTTAGTAACCAAAGTTCTGTTAAATTTAGGTTTGTATTTGAAAGTAACGAAAGTATTAATTATGAAGGATTTGGTATTGATGATATTAAAATATACGAAACACCTTATGATGTTGGCGTTACAAGTTTAATTTATCCTTATAATCGTTGCGAATGGAGTGATACTACTCACGTTAAGGTTTTAGTTAAAAACTTTGGACCTATTGCTGTAAAATCAGGAACTAAGATTCCATTGGTAATGCAATTTAATACATCTACCATTAAAGACACATTAACATTAACCTCAGATTTAAGCTCAGAAGCAACAAAATTGTTTACTTTCAACTCAACAGTTAATATGTCAACTGCCGGGGATTACAATTTTACTATTAACACAAAACTTGAAAGCAATACTTATTTCTATAATGATACTTTAAGCAATGATACCTTATATTCAACTGTATCTGTAACCGGAATGCCAGGGTACAATCCATTTCAAGATATTATAGGAGACAACCCGGTTGATACTTTATTAGATGCCGGAGCAGGATATACAGGTTATTTGTGGCAAGATAATTCAACAAATCAAACTTATCAGGTTTTATTACAAGGAATATATAAAGTTACTGTATCCAATGCTAATGGTTGTAGTGCTTCCGATTCAGTAGAAGTTATAAATTCTGAATTAGACTTAGCTATGGATACTATATATACAGAACTGGCTGACTCGTGCGAAAGAACTGTTTTAACCGAAATTTCTGTTCGTTTTAAAAACAATAGTTTTGATAATTTAGAAATTAACGATACAGTTGCTTTAGCATATCGAATAAATAGTTTGCCAATAGTAAGAGATACTTTATTTGTAACATCTCAAATTCTTGTTGGTGGTACTGAAGATTTTACATTTCCGGTTAAAGCAGATTTTACAACCCCCGGAGAATACTCACTGAAAGTTTTTACTGACTTCCTTAAAGATTTAAATCATGCTGATGATTCAATTACTATAAACTTTAATACCTGGGGATATGTAGAAATTGAATTAGCTTATGATACAATATTCTCTTCACAAGCAGACACACTTGAGTTGATAGCAACACCCGGATATACAGATTATTTATGGAATACTCTTGAAACTACAAGTACTATTTCTCCATCAACAAATGAAAGCAATTGGTATATAGTTAATGTTAGTGATGCAAATGTTTGTGGAACTGATAAAGACTCAACTTATATTGAAACTTATGATTTTGGAATAAATAGCATAGTTTCTCCTGTAAGTGCTTGTACACATTCTTCATCAACAAATGTTGAAATAAGTATTCGTAATTATAGCGGAAATACATATACTATAGGAACTAAAATACCATTTGCATTTAATTTTGAAAATTCAGGATGGATTAAGGATTCTGTTATACTTACTAGTAATTTTGACCCTTTAACTAATAAAACACTTACTCTTCCAACAACAATAAATTCTTCAGCTGTTGGAGAATATAATTTAGACGTAAAAATAAATTCATCAATTGATGCAGATCTTTCTAACGACACATTGAATTATACATTTGAAACATGGGGATATCCTGATGTTGAATTGGCATACGATACCATATATACAACTCAGGCTGATACTGTTGTTTTATTACCAACTTTAGGATACGACACGTATTTATGGAGTGATGCAAGTACTAATGACACTCTTGTAGTTACAAATAATTATTCCGAGAATTATGTTGTTACAGTTACCGATGTTCATGGTTGTGGAACTGATTCTGACTCTACCCGAATATTTACTTACAACTTTGGTTTAAAATCGTTGGATCTTCCAAAAAATGCTTGTTCTCATTCCACAAGTTCATCAGTAAAAATTACTGTTGAAAATTTAAGTAATGATATAATTCCTTTAGGTAGTTTTATTGATGTGGTATTTATTTTTAATGGAGGTGCACCGGTTTACGAAACAGCAACACTCACAAGTGATTTATATCCATCACAATCATTTACTTATACTTTTATTCAAAAAGTTGATATGTCGGCAATAGGATCTTATACTTTAAAATCTTTTGTTGACTTTGAGTATGATGTTGATCGTGAAAATGATACTATAAATGAACAAATTAGAACTTATGGCTTCCCAACAGTTGAAATTGGGCCTGATATTTATACCTATCAACCTGATACTGTTAAGATTGTTGCTAATCCGGGATATAATTTCTATTCATGGAACGAAGGAACGAAAAACGATACTTTATTTGTTACAAAACCAGAAAGTTTTAATTATGTAGTAACAGTTACAGATATTAATGGTTGTAGCACTTCTGATAATTTAACAGTTTACACAACCGACATAGGAGCTTTGGCACTTATTTCACCAATTAATAGTTGTGAATTAAGTAATGCTGAAATTGTAACTGTTCAGGTTCGAAACAACTGCTTAGATACTATCTTTAATGGCGAATCTATAACTGTAAGCTATAAAATTGGAAATGGAAGCCTAATTACTGAGAATTTTGATTTAAGTAGTGATTTATTGCCAGATCAAACAGTTGATCACACCTTTATTACACCGGTTGATTTATCTGTATATCAAAATTACAACTTTAAAATATTTGCAAAATATAGTGTCGATGTAAATTTAAACGATACTGTATCAACAACAGTTTATTTCAGACGTCCTAATTTAGATTTAGGAGATGATGTGAATACAGGTTCAGGTGATTACATTATTGATGCCGGCGCAGGGTTTGATACATATCTATGGTGGTTTGATAATTCTGAAGAACAAACATATACAGTAAATGTAAATAATCAATCTGCAAATCATTATTATCCGGTAACTGTTACAAACAGCTATGGTTGCTCTGCTACAGATTCAATTTTGGTATCTTTTAATACTACTCCCGATTTAGAATTAAGTACATTAGTTTCTCCTGTATCCGATTGTTTAACTGATGATACTTATGCAGTAGAAGTTGTAATTACTAACACAGGAGCATTAAATATTGCTTCCGGAACAAATATAGGTGTAAGATACAAGATTGATAATGGAACAGTTGTTTCAGAAAACAAGGTTCTTTCATCTGCATTAAACGCTGGTGCTACAGTAAATCATATTTTTGCCGGAACAATATCATTTCCAACAGCAAAAACATATTCGTTTAAAACATATATTTCTTATGCAAGTGATGTTACACACAGCAACGATACTCTTATAAGTTCAGTTGTAATTAATTCGCCAAACTTTAATTTTAGTAACGATACTATTAAAGTAACAGCATACCCTTATGTTCTCGATGCCGGATCGTGGAGTGGTTATTTGTGGCAAAATGGAAGTACAGGCAGACAATTTACTGTTACAGCTGACGGATTATACAAATGTACTATTACCGATGCTCTTGGATGTAATGCAAATGACAGTGTTTATGTAATGATCACTACCGGTATTGATGGAATAATTAGTGGAGAAAACTTCATTATTAGTTATTATCCTAATCCTGTAAATGATGAGCTAAAAATTCAAATCGATGCATTTAAACCTATCGAACTTAAAGTTGAAATACTCAATCAACATGGTCAAATTATATTCAATAATCAATTTAAAAATAACGGGCAGGCAATTGAGAAAATAAATGTAAGTAACCATGCTCAAGGTTTATACTACATTAGATTTATTATTGATAATCAAGTTTTTGTACGAAAAATTGTAATTCAATAAATCCAAAATAAAACATTAAGAGCGATACCAATTAAAGTATCGCTCTTTTTGTCTGTTCTTTTTTAAAAGTGTACAAAAGAAAAAAAATCTAAAACTATTTTGGCTTGAATTATATTCAATTATATTTGCTTTTTAAATAAAATTAAAACTAAAAAAAGTAATTATGAAAAAAATTTCTCTCTGGTTGAATATTGCTTTAATCATTGCAGTTGCAGTACTTTATTTCTTATTTTTTACAGGAAAAGGGAAAATATCAAAATCTGATATTTCAATAAACGAAGAAACCGGTCAACAGATTGACAGATCATATCCAATTGCTTATGTAAATATGGATACATTGTATTCAAAATATAATATGTTTATTGATAAACGTGATGCATACTTACAAAAGAGAGATGAATCGCAGGCTGAATTACAACTAAAAATGAGCAATCTTGAAAAGCAAGCTATGGATTTTCAGAATGAATACAGCAAAGGATTAATGACACGCACAAAAGCACAAATGGTTCAACAAGAACTTGGTCAGAAAGAACAAGAACTTTATGCTACACGTGACAATCTTGCTATGCAACTTTCAGAAGAAGAGCAGGTTATGAATCGACAAATTTTAAACAGTATTGTTGAATACTTAAAAGTATATAACAACGAGCATAATTATAAATATATTTTAAGTAGTACTTTTGGTGGACAGGTTTTATATACCGACTCATCATTAAATATTACGTATGATGTTCTTAAAGGACTTAATGAAAAATACGCGAAAGAAAAAGGTAAGAATTAGGTATTAAGAACCTTTTTTCTTAACAATTTTTATTTTGCTCTCTTTTATACATTTTAATAGTGGAATAATGGAATAATGGTTTTTTTAATCAACCTTCCAATATTCCACTTTTCTTTTACGTTATTTAAAAAACTGAGATTCTATGAGTTTTGCCAATCAATATCTTGAAAAACAAAAAGAGTATACCCGAATAATTGACGAATCTCCATCAACTAATTTAAAATTTATTGCTGTTATTCCATGTTATAATGAATACAGAATAACAGACACCCTTGATTCTTTATGGAATTGTGAAAGAATAAAATCAGACATAGAAGTTATTGTTGTAATTAATTCAACAACAAATACATCAGCAGATATAATTGAACAAAATAACAGAACATTTTTAGACATTAATAAGTGGATTTTAAATCATTCTGATTTAAAGATTCGCTTTTATGTAACAAATAAAAGTGACTTATCAATTAAGAATAGTGGTGCCGGATTTGCCCGAAAAATTGGAATGGACGAGGCAATTGCTCGATTTAATGATATAAACAACGATTCGGGTGTAATTATTTCACTTGATGCAGATACTGTATTTAAATCAAATTATTTCACTGAAATAGAAAAAGCATTTGAAAATAAACCACAAACAAATGCTTTAGTAATTTATTTTGAGCATCCTTTAGAAGGAAACGAATTTGATCCAATTGTTTATGAGGCTATTACTCAATATGAACTGTACTTACGATATTACAAACAATTATTAGCATATATCGGTTTTCCAAGTCCATATTATACTATAGGATCGTGTTTTGCTGTTTCTGCAAAAGCATATATAAAACAAGGTGGAATGAGCAGGAAACAGGCAGGCGAAGATTTTTATTTTCTACAGAAGATTTTTTCTTTAGGTAAAATTGAAGAGTTAAACACCACATGTGTTTATCCTTCGCCCAGGCCATCGGATAGAGTTCCTTTTGGAACTGGCCCTGTAATAAAATTAATGATAGATAATAACGATCCAACATTTAAAGCTCATCATATCGATAGTTTTGTTAATCTTAAAGACTTATTCAGAATTGTAAATCAATTATACAAAGCATCTCCAGAGCAAGTACATGAACTATTTTATCAACTTCCATTGCCAGTAGCTGATTTCCTGGCACAAAATGATTTTTTTACAGCCATAAACGAGATTAATGCAAACAGTTCAAATGTAAATGCTTTTTCAAAACGATTCTTCGAATGGTTTAATGCATTCAGAGTTATTAAGTATTTAAATTATGTTCACGAAAAGTACTTTTCAAAACAAGATCTTATAACTGAATGTGAGAAATTATTTACTTTAATGAAAATAAACAATTCACCTAAAAATAAAGACTCCCTTGAATTTCTAAAATTCTTTAGAAATCTAGAAAAAGAATTTTAATCGGATCAAGTTGGAAAGTTGGGGAGATTAAATAAATTAGATTTATATGGTAAAGAATTGTAATAAAAAACCTCTTGTTGGAAATCAAGTAGTTTTAAAATATTAAGTTCTTTTTTGTCATCCACACAAAAAAGAACCAAAAAAAGTCACCACCACTGATAAATTTGTTAAAATCAGGTAAAACATGTTTGCAACGCAACACAAGTCGTCTCGATGATAATTTTATCATTCTAAATAATGATTGTATTTCGAGCCTGAGTGTTGCTTACCGAGCCTAC
>MENE01000024.1:14622-16310 GCA_001769005.1 Bacteroidetes bacterium GWA2_31_9b
TGCTTACTTTGTCAGGAATTATTTGCTTATCACAGAGAGCGTGGAAGTATCGTTTTGTCTTGATTTTTTTTGTAACTTTTTTGGATTAAGCCAAAAAAGTTTTAAAAACAGAAAGTTCAATTTTATTTAACAAGTATATAATTATTGCCTAAAAGAACAAATGTTAAAACAGATTATGAGATTTTTCCAAAAAATTGAGTGATGTTAATTTTTTCCTGTACAGAATTGCTAAAATTTATGCATGATAAATCAAATCCTTAAACTTTCGTCTTGATCCTTTTAATCCGTGGTGTGAGTATTTGAACCCAATAAAAAAGGGATGAAATAATCATCCCTTAATAAAAAGCATTTATAATTTTTTATTTTATTTCCCAAGTTTGTCCGCTATGAAGTAAATCGTCAACAGATTTAATTTTAGCAGTTTTCATAACTTCCAAAACCTGATCGCGAACGTTATCATCATAAGTTGAATCTTTTACATTACGGATAACACCTAAAGCAACGGGGAATTCTGGATATGCCATGTTTGCAAGCATCATATGTACTCCAGGATTTGCTTCGAATGCATCATGTGTAAGAATATCATCTATAGAGAATCCTCCTTGACCAATTGTAACAACTTTAAGGCTAATTCCACTAAGGATAAGTCCCTTATCACGATTTTTTCCGAATACCATTTTTTCGCCATGACGTAGAACTATTGTTCTGTCTTCACGGAACTCCTTGTCGACAACTAATGAATGTGTTTTATCGTTGTATATAACACAATTCTGCAATATTTCAACAACCGAAGTACCATCGTGTTTTGCAGCCTCTATCATTATCTCTGATGTTAATTTAACATCAACATCAATTGAACGGGCAAAGAATTTACCCTGAGCTCCAATTACTAATTCACCTGGACGGAAAGGATGTTCAACTGTTCCGAATGGTGATGTTTTTGTAACAGAACCCAACTTTGATGTAGGAGAATATTGACCTTTGGTTAAACCATAAATCTCATTATTAAATAGGAGAATATTAATGTCAATATTACGACGTACAGCATGAATAAAATGGTTACCACCAATTGCTAAAGCATCGCCATCGCCAGTGATTTGCCAAACACTAAGATTTGGATTGGCAACTTTTACTCCGGTTGAAATTGCTGATGCACGACCATGTATTCCATGAAATCCAAATGTATTTACATAATATGGAAAACGACTTGAACAGCCAATACCCGAAACAAATACATAGCGTTCTATGTCGTAATTAAGTATACTAGATATTTCTGGAAGAGCTCTTTGCACTGCACTAAGAACAGCGTGATCACCGCAACCTGGGCACCAACGTACTTCCTGATCGCTCTTAAAATCCTGTGGTGTATATTTAAAATTTTCTGCCATGATTATTTGCTCTCCAAAATTTGATTAAACTTATCAACTAACTCAACCACTGCGAATGGAAGTCCTTGCATCTTATTAAACTGCAAATAGTTATACTCCTGAAAGTTCATGCGTAAGTAATTTGCAAATTGTCCCATGTTTAGTTCGCATACAACAATCTTTTTATAGCGTCCTAAGATCTCTTTTACGTTTTTTGGTAGTGGGTTAATATAATTGAAATGACATAATGAAACGCTTTTGCCTTCGTCTCTCATCTCTTGAACAGCTGTTAAAAGATGTCCGTATGTACCTCCCCAGCCA
>MENE01000025.1:0-4395 GCA_001769005.1 Bacteroidetes bacterium GWA2_31_9b
TAAAAAACGTTTTGGAGGTAAAGGTGTACTTAAAGCTGTTGAAAACGTAAATAAAATAATTGCTAAGGAAATTGAAGGCAAAAGTTTTGTAAGCCAACGTGAACTTGATTATTACATGATTGAGCTTGATGGAACAGCTAATAAATCAAAACTTGGAGCAAATGCTATTCTTGGAGTATCAATGGCTTATGCACGAGCAGAATCAATGAGTGCAGGCATTCCATTGTACCAATATTTGGGTGGAAGCAATGCGCACCTATTACCTGTTCCATGCATGAACATTATTAATGGTGGTAAACATGCCGATAATAACGTAGATTTTCAAGAATTTATGATTGCACCACATGGCGCAAAAACATTTGCAGAATCTCTTCGCATGGGCGTTGAAGTTTTTCATTCATTAAAAGATGTATTGAAGAAAAAAGGTTATAGCACCGGAGTTGGCGATGAAGGAGGTTTTGCTCCCGATTTAAAATCGAACGACGAAGCTGTAGAAGTAATTCTTGAAGCTATTACAAAAGCAGGTTATAAACCAGGAAACGAAGTTAGTATTTGTTTAGACCCAGCTGCAAGTGAATTATGGGAAGATGGAAAATACAAAATGTTTAAAAGTACCGGTAAATTCCTTACAAGTGATGAACTGATTAAACTATGGGAAAACTGGACCAAACAATATCCTATTGTGTTAATTGAAGATGGTTTGGCTGAAAACGACTGGAATGGTTGGAAAAATTTAACCCAAACACTTGGTAAAAAAATTGAAATCGTAGGTGATGATCTATTTTGTACCAACAAAAAAATATTAGCCGAAGGAATTGAAAAAGGAGTTGCTAATTCTATTCTTATAAAACTTAACCAAATTGGAACAGTAACTGAAACACTGGAAACTATTGAATTAGCTTACAAAAACAATTACAATTGTTTTATTTCACATCGTAGTGGTGAAACAGTTGATAGTTTTATTGCAGATTTAACCGTAGCAGTAAATGCTGGTCACCTAAAGACCGGTAGCGGTTGCCGTGGTGAACGCGTTGAAAAATTCAACCAGTTAATGCGAATTGAGCATGAGCTAGGTAAAGCTTCTTGCTTTGCAGGAAAAAGAGCTTTTAAAAATTTAATTTAATTTTTTTACGAAAGAAGCTGTCTCATCCTGATAAATATCGGGAGGACAGTTTCTTTTTTATTTGCACTAATTTCTTATTTTACTATCTTAGCAGATATAAATAATTGAAATGAATCTAATTCAGTATCTGAAACAACCCTTCCCAAAAGCAGAATCCAAATGGAAAATTATTATATTTATCAGTCTGTTTGTAGCAATATTTCTGATTTTGCTTCAACCTTTTGGAATTAATTTATACGAAAGCAATAAAAAAATTCTGGTTCTTGCAGGTTATGGCCTTGTAACTTTTATTGTTTTAGTTATTAATCTGTTTATAATTGAACGTATTTTCCATAAATTCTTTGAAGAAAAAAACTGGACTATCTGGAAAGACTTTGTTTGGTTAGTATGGGTTATTTTTACTATTGGACTTGGAAATGCTTTGTACACCTTTTTTATTTTTAAAAATCAGGAATTAAACTTCCAGATTTTAATAGTATTTCAGTTAGTTACATTTATAGTTAGTATATTTCCAATTACAATTCTCATTATTACAAAACAGAATTACTTATTAAAAAAAAATTTAGGCTCTGCCAGTGATTTTAATAAAATTATTGAGCAAGGAAAGCTATCAGCAAGTCATACTCAGATGATTCATTTTTTTGCTGACAATGAAAAAGACTTTATTGATTTTAATATGGATGATTTCTTTTTTATTGAATCTTCTGGGAATTATATTGAGATTTATTATTTAAAAGAAAATAAAGTTTTTCGTAAGACCTTCAGAAGCACCTTAAAACGTGCCTTGGAATTTTTTAAAACTACACCTGAAATAATACAATGTCATAGGGCATTTATTGTAAATAGTTCAAAAATTAACAATGCTAAGGGAAACTCACAAGGCTTAATTTTACATCTCGAGAACTGCGAATTTGAAGTTCCTGTTTCCAGAAACTATGTTGATATGGTTCGTAATCAAATAAACTAAATTTTTTCACCACAATCCCGAAAACTTTCGAGACTCAAAGTTAATTTCACAAAGGACTCTGGTTAATGTTTTACTTTGCGTCACTTCGTGCCAAACTTAGTGATACTTCGTGGTAAATTTTTTTGGTTATCGAACTATAAAATTTCTTGCTTTTCATCACTCAACTTTGTATTTCATCACACGAGTTATTCAGCCATCACAAAATCTTGTCGTATATCCCTAATCTTTGGTAGCACTGTTTTTTCGCCATATTCTTGCATTGTCAATCGACAACATGTTTAACTTAAAATTATAAAAATTATGAAAAAAGTATTATTTATTTCAATTGCAGCTGTTTTATTAATAGCAGGTTTCATTTTGAATTACACCTATGCACCCATGTTTAGTGCAGGGGAATATGCACGTAACTATTTTGCAGCAGGTGATTTTGCACTAGGAGTTTTTGCAGCCGGTAAATTTTCTGCAGGGATCTTTTCAATCGGTATTTTCTCAATCGGTATTTTCTCGGTAAGTATTTTTAATATTTCTATATATGCTGTTGGAATCTTTGTAATTGCCTATAAAAAGCGGTTACCAAATATGCTGAAAAGCGAAACTGAAGAAAAAGAAGAAACTGTATAATCAATTTTCCCACGAGAATTTAAAAACCTTGTGGAATTTTATAATTTCAACATAAAATTTAAAAAAATGAAGAAAGTTATTTTAACATCTGTACTAATTATAAGTACATTTTTAATTTCATCAGCTCAATTCGATAATCGGTTTTATTTCCCATCAAAAGAATGGAGTATAATTGAAAATCTGAAATACGAAGAACTATTTTTTGACATTGATGCAATTTCACTAAATGCAATTTTACTTAAACCGGAATCTACTCCAAAAGCAACTATATTATTTTATCACGGAGCAGGAGGAAATATTTCCACATATATTGATTTAACAAAACCACTTATAGATGCAGGTTATCAGGTTTTCATGCTTGATTTCAGAGGCTATGGAAAATCTACTGGAACACCAACTCATATTAATATTGCAAATGATGCTCAGATTGTATTTGATAAAATTATTGAACGAGACGAAATAAAAAAATTGCCAATAATAATTTATGGTGCCTCAATGGGAACACAAATTGCATCAAAAATTACTAGGGATAATCAGGCAAAAGTAGCAGCCTTAATACTTGATGGTACAATTAGTTCATTTACCGACATGGCATTACTTTCTGTTCCTGAAGAACAGAAATCAACAATTGAGCAATATGTTACATCACCCTATTCTGCAAAAAATGATATCAAAGAAATCAAAAATATACCTAAATTATTTATTCATAGTAAAGAAGATAAATCTGTTCCTTTTTCACAAGGAGAAACAGTATTCAATAATGCATTAGAACCGAAAGAGATGTGGATTTATAATGGAGAACACCTTGAATCTGCAATTATTTATTCCGAAATTCTAATTCAAAAGACTAATAATCTGTTAAATAAATAGAAAATATACTCGTTTACTTTCCAAATTTAAATGCCAATTATTGATAAAAAAGCACGAATCCAATTGTTCGTGCTTTTTTAAAATCAGAAATCCCCTAAAATTAACCCCTAAAAACCATTTTTTGTGTTTGTGCTCCTCCAATTGCTTTTAATTCATTTTCGAGTTTATCCATTTCGGCAATTTCGCCTGTAATCTCTAATAATATAAGTCCGCTTGAACTGCATATATCGTTGTTTACCTCATGTAAACCTAATCGGGTTTTTATTGAGCAACCAAATTTTGTAAGTACAGATTGAACTTTTCCTGCTTCTTTTTGCCTGTCGGTTATTAGTACACCAAGTATTCTTGTTTCTTTTGACATAATCGAATTTTCAATAATAACAAGGTAAGTTACAAAATAAATTGTTTATGTCAAATACCAATCTGAAATCATAAACTAAAAACTAACAAGCTGCATATCTCATATTTAGAATTGAATTTTTAGTTTAATATACATATTTCTTCCAGGTTCAATATCTATTGCACCTCTATTTGTTGAAAGATGATTTCTATATGAACGATCGCCAATATTCTCAACACCACCGAAAATCTGAAATTTTGCAATTTTAATATCTATTAGTGAAGAGTGGACAGCAAAATCATAACGAGCAAAACCTTTAGTTTCAATTTCGCCGGAAGCAACTTTATTCTGATCGGCAAATCCAACAGCAATAAAATCAACTCCAAAATATTTGGGGAGTTCGTATCGTAATCCAAGTCTCCCATTTAAAGGAGGAATAAGTGGCAGACTTGCATCATTTTTTGTATCTAGCCC
>MENE01000025.1:4408-5385 GCA_001769005.1 Bacteroidetes bacterium GWA2_31_9b
TAAACAAACTCACCCGATTCTTCAACAATCATATCAGAGAGCCAATTTACAAACCCATTTACTTTCATATTAAATTTTGGTTTCCAGATACGGAATCCCAAATCCACAGAATATCCCTTTTCTGGATCAAGGTTTGGGTTACCTAATCTAACCATATTACCTAAATCAATATATTTGAAACTTTCTTCAAGTGATGGAGCTCGGAATGATCGTCCTGCATTCAAACTAAAATCAATATCGTTTGTTAAGGCATATAAAACACCAATGTTTGCACTCCACGATATTTTGTACTCTTCGTTTTCTTCAAATGTTATTCGTTGATTTGGAGGTGAATCATTACGGGTACCATTTGTAATTAAATAATCGATATCGAAAGCTTGTTCATTCACAATTCTAACACCATCAAATCGTCCACCTAAAATAACTTTTAGTTTATCGTTTAACATTTTCTGCTCGTTTTGCAAATAAATTCCTGCAGTACCAAAACTAGATTCAGGTATTGGTGTTTCACCACGAACAAGGTTATTTGTTGCAATTGTATCGCCACTAATATTTAAAACATCAACGCGAATATATTTTTCACGACTGGTAGTAAGTTTTCGTTGCCACACATCAATACCAGCAATAAATGAATTTTTATTTGAAAAATTCCAATCCGACTGAATTTGAATTCCATCGGTAGTATGTTCACCAAATGGAGTAAATAACTCGGGTGTTGTAATTCGAGTAGCTGTAACTACAGGTGAATTAGGGTACATTTCAACATCTCGAATAATATTTTGATGAAAATATTTAACTTTCAATCGTTTTAAAGTAGCTGTAATATTTTCGATTTCGTAATTAGCAGAAAACATCTCGCGTTTTGCATCTTTATAGGTTGCAGTTGCAGGACCAGGAAAAGCCGAACCTCCAGGAATTCCAACATTATCGGCATCGAAAAACTGATAATTCACTTTAAATGTATGATTCTCTTTAAC
>MENE01000025.1:5533-5870 GCA_001769005.1 Bacteroidetes bacterium GWA2_31_9b
CGTGTGAATAATTCATTTGAAGAACTTATACCTGTATTAAAACTTCCATTAAAGTATGGAGATGTATTAAAATATCCATCTTTATTAATAACATTTACAATACCACCCATTGCACCGGTTCCATATAAAGAAGAAGAAGCTCCTTTAATTACTTCAATGCGATCAATATCGTCCACATCGAAAAAAGACATAGAAGCCATAAGATCAGTTGCTGTTTCAATACGATTTCCATCAACTAACATTACAATACGTTGTTCGCCCAATCCTCGAATGTTAATACCTGTAGCCCAAACACCATCGCGACTTAATGAAACACCAGATTCTTGCTGTAAAATAT
>MENE01000025.1:5890-14845 GCA_001769005.1 Bacteroidetes bacterium GWA2_31_9b
AAACTAACAAATTCTTTATTTAAACGAACTTCTATCTTAGAATCAGAAGTTATATTTAAAATAGTGTCGCAATATTTATATCCCAGATATGAAGTAAGTAAATGAAACTTATCACTATCAATTCCAGAAATTATAAACTCACCATTTAAATTTGTTATAGAATAATAATTATGCGATTTCTCGCTGTTTGTAAGTTGAATGTGAACTCCAGTCAGTTTTTCGTTAGTTTCAGAATCTAACACAACTCCTTTTAACTCAATTGACTGTGAAAATGCATGTACAGAAATAAAAAGGAAGAATAAAAGTTTAATCGTTTTCATCATTTTTCTTATTTTTTAATACTACTGATTTTAGTTGTAAGCCTTTTAGTCGGCCTAATTGACCGGTTAAAGAACCAATTTCATCGGTAGTCCCTTCAAAAATAAGAGAAATAATACTCTGACCATTGCTACGGGGTAAACCCTGACGGCCAATAATAATTTCGGAATGTTTCGAGATAATTTCGTTCAGGATATGAACGTTTTCTTTACTCTCAATTAAAATTAGTGCGGTTCCAATTCTCTTTTCCATCAGATTTCCTCCGGATTAGATTTGTTCTTTAACCTTGAAACAGAATACTTTCCGTTTCTCAGAAAGAGTAAATCAAATTTACTGTTAATTTGTTAACAAAAGTACAAAACATTTCCAGAATTGACAAATGATAATTGTCAGCTTTATTTAAACCTAATTTTCGCCTTTATAAGAATAATGATAGTGGATTTTAATTTATAAATGTTGTATATTGGTTCATTAAATCTATTAAATGAAAACATTTCGAATTATCTCAGGTCTATTTCTTTTCATTTTTCTTTTTAGTAATAATAGTATTTCACAAAACAATGATTCAATTTATTATTTATTTAATTTATCGATTGAAGAATTACAGAATATAATAGTTATATCAGCTTCAAAAAAAGAAGAACCGGTTCAACAAGCTCCTGCAACAATTTCAGTAATTACAGCCGAACAAATTAAAGAGAGAGGGTACGAAAGTATTGATGATGCATTAAAAGATTTACCAGGAATTGATTTTGTAAATGTTCACGGCACTTTTCCAATTATTTGGGCACAAAGAGGTTCTTATGGTGACGAAAATAAACGCACACTTTTATTAATCGATGGAATTATTGAAAACAACCTGGCAGAAGGAAATGTGCTGGCGGGACCACAATATAGCTTGCATAATGTTGAGCAAATTGAAGTAATATGGGGACCCTCTTCTGCGTTATATGGGGCAAATGCTTTTAGTGGAATAATAAATATCATTACAAAAAAAGGGAGGAGTATTAATGGAGTTGAATACCAAAAAGGGTTTGGTTCTTATAATTCTCAATATGATAAATTTAATATTGGTAAAAATCAAAATGATTATGAATTTTCACTTTCTGGTTCTCTTTATAATACCGATGGGCCTGTTTTTACGGAACGACATCCAAGTTATAACAACAGTTATATAAAAAACGCATATTCAATTATTGGACGACTCAGATATAAAGATATAACAATTGGTTTTAATAGGTTTGATAGGCCAATGGGAATTGGTCAATTCTCAAATACTCCTGAGTATTATAATTTGCCAGCTTATGGTTACGAAAACAGCGAAGGTACAACATATGGTGGCGCACAAACTACTGCAAACGGAGAAAAACCTGGTTTATGGCACTCGAATACTCAAACATTATTTGCCCGATTTTTAAAAGAATTTAATTCAAACTTATCATTAAAAATCGAAACATATTACAGAGTTACAGAAATTGATGATGACAGTTATGAATATGATTATCTTGGAAATAATAAATTCAGACGTGATGTTTATAATCACAACTCAAACAGTATAGGAAGCGAACTTCAGGCTGATTATCACCTTTATAAAAACCACGATATTACTTTAGGATTCCAGTTTGAGCAAAGCAATATCGAAAGAGGATATCGAAAATCTGTAGTTATGTCTGATAATGATGATTATACCATTATGCGTTTGTTAGATGATAATTACAGGCTCTATAATATTTATAATAATTATGCTGGATTTATGCAGTATCGCTTAAATACATCATTATTTAATGCTACCAATTTTATTCTTGGTGTACGTTACGATTACAATGATGTATATGGCAAAACCCTTAATCCTCGTGTTGGATTTGTTTCAAATATAAATGAAAAGTTAAATATTAAAGGCCTTTATGGTTCAGCTTACCGTGCACCTACCAGTTTTGAACTATTTACAGAAACTACTGTGCGTGTTGAGAATCCGTACCTGAAACCTGAAAAGATTAATACAAGTGAATTAAGCCTGGGTTATAAAATAACGAAAGATATTCTACTTGAAAGTAATTTCTTTTATAATCAATTTTCAGATATAATAATTTCAAATGTACCTGTTGGCGATGTTAATGGTGATGGAATATATAATTACCAGAATCAGAATAAAGGATCAGCTGAAATATATGGATTTGAAATTAGAACGAATGCTATTCTTTTTAAAAATATTTCTATATATGCTAATTATTCATATCAGGATGCAACCCAAACAGACAGTTTAACGAATCCTGTACCTAATGTTTCTAAACACAAAGGAAATATTGGAATAACATTTCCAATACACAACTTTATTAAAATTCATTTTTCGGAAAATATAGTTGGCGATCGAACAACATCACCAACCAATCCAGATAAAAATATTGATGGATATTACATATCAAATCTAACCTTAACCACAAATAATATTTTTAAAAACAAAGTATTAGTTTCAGTTACAATAAAAAATTTATTTGATTCAAAATACAACGATCCGGGTATACGAGCCGCCACAGGCGAATATTATGGAACACGTCACATACAACCTGGGCGAAGTGCTTTTATAAAACTTACTTTGTTGTTATAATAATAAATTTATATTTGCTAAAATTTTTAGGAATTTAAAGATGAAAAAAATATTTTTTCTGGTTTATCTTATTGTAATTCTTTTTCTTAGTTGTAAAAACCCAATTGAAGATAAAACGATAACTGTTGCTACATTAAAAGGCCCATCAGCTATGGGAATGATAAAGATGATTGACAGCATATCAAACAATAAAAGTTCAAAAACCAAAATACTTATACTTAACGAACCTATACAAGTTCGTAAGTTAATGCTCGAAAACAAGGTTGATTTTGCCATTTTACCAACAACTATGGGTGCAATACTTTATAATAAAGGAATTGAATACAAACTTGCAGCTATTCCGGTATGGGGAACACTTTATTTGTTTGGAAGCGATACTACCATTCGAACATGGAATGATTTAATAGGAAAAAAGATTTATTTAATGGCAAAAGGAATGACTCCGGATGTTTTATTTAAATATTTATTAATACAAAATAATATTGATCCTGAAAAAGATGTACAACTTGATTACTCCTACCCAACCCACATCGACCTTGCTAATGCTGTTGCAGCAGGACAAGCAAAATTAGGTGTTATTTCAGAACCCATGGTAAGCCTTGTAATACAGAAAAATAAAAATATTTATTCATTATTTGATTTAAATGCCGAATGGCAAAAGGTAAATAAAAATATTCCGATAGCTCAAACAGCTTTAATGGTAAATTCTGATTTTGCTGAAAAAAATCACGATTTAGTAGATCAATTTATTAAACATTATAAAAAATCAACCGACTGGGTAAATGCAAATCCTGATTCAGCAGCCAGTTTAATTGTAAAATTTGAAATTCTACCAAATACAGAAGTAGCAAAATCATCTATACCCCGATCAAACCTTAAACTTATTTATTCTGAAGATATTAAAACAGAGATATATAATTATTTAGAACTTTTTTATACTTTAAATCCAGACATTATCGGAGGAAAAATTCCTGATAAAGATTTCATTCTACAAATTAAAAATTAAGTTTATTTTTAACCGAAAATTTATTTTTTAGTTATCTTTATATAACAAACCTAACAATTCAACAATATTTTTAAATCAAAATGATTACTGAAAATACTGATATAAAAGAACAGTCATATAATTGGAGCAATAAAAGTATTCTTATTGCTGATGACGAGCCAAATAATATTAAATTCATAGAAAAATCACTTGCACCTACCAAAATTAAAATATTCCAAGCCGAAAATGGTGCAGAGGCAGTTCGTATTTTTATAGAGAATCCTGCAATAGATATTATTCTTATGGACATTAGAATGCCAGATATGGATGGTGTTGAAGCAATCAAGCTCATTAGAAATGAAAACCGCAATATTACAATAATTGCATATACTGCTTATGCTCTAACTATGGATGAAATGAACGCCTTAAATTATGGTTGTAACGACTATATTTCTAAACCTACAAATCCACAATTTCTTATACAGAAAATCAATGAATTTCTGAAATAGATACTCTTATATGTTATTTTATTTGTATTTTTTCAGATTAATTATTGATTTTCCGAATAAATAAAGTCTATGAGGTTCTCCATTACAAAAAACAGGATAATTACAATAATATCCATTATTTTTCTACTCCTGTGCTGGAAAATCATATCGGTTTTTTACCATTCTGAATTTATACTTCCATCGCCCGAATCAACATTTTTAGCAATAATTAAGTTACTTACTACAAAGAATTTCATTTTCATTGTTGGGGCAACAATTTCTCGTGGAATTATTGGATTTATTTTCTCATTCATACTTGGAGTATTATTAGGAATTTTTGCAGGAATAAACACTTCTTTTCATTCTTTTTTAAAACCCATTTTAGTAGTTATTCGCTCAACACCGGTAATTTCTCTTATACTTTTAGCATTAATCTGGTTTAAAGTGGATATGGTTCCGGTATTTATAGCCTTTTTAACTATGTTTCCATTTATTTGTACAAATGTAATTGATGGTATAAGAAATGTAGATCGCGATTTGATAGAAATGTCCAGAATATATAAAATCGGTCAAACTCGTATTGTAAAAGAAGTTTATTTGCCAGCTATTACTCCATTTATTTTTAGTGGAGCTTCGAGTGCTATGGGTATTGGCTGGAGAGCAATAATAATTGGAGAAGTACTCAGTCAACCACAATTTGGAATTGGTACACTTATGCAAACAGCTCAAACTTACCTGCTTGTGAACGAAGTAATTGCATGGACTTTTATTGCTGTTGTAATTAGCTACATATTTGAAATTGCAATACGTAAAATTGAACACATTGTTGTAATCTGGAAATAATTATGAGCCTAAAAATAAATAACTTATATAAATCATTTCAGGATCATACTATTTTCAATGATTTCTCAATTGAAATACCTGAAAATACGATTAGTTGTATTTTAGGTCCTTCGGGGTGTGGAAAAACAACCCTCCTTAATATGATGAGCAATATGATTGTTCCAGATTCTGGAATATTTGAGGGATTTAACGAAAAGATTATTTCATATATTTTTCAGGAACCACGATTATTACCCTGGAAAACAGTGCGTGAAAATATTGCATTTATTCTCGATAAAAATACGATTGAAGAACCTGAAAAAGTAATTGATAAGTATTTGCAGTTGGTTGAGCTTGAAGATTTTGCCAATTACTATCCAGCAAAACTAAGTGGAGGAATGAAACAACGAGTAGCCATTGCGCGCGCATTTGCATATCCTTCGAACATTATTCTAATGGACGAACCTCTTAAAACACTTGATTTTAAGCTTAAACAGAACTTAATGAAATCGTTTCGAAGTATTTGGCAATTCGACAAAAGAACTGTAGTTTTTGTTACTCATGATGTTGACGAAGCCCTGCTTTTTGGAAATGATATTTTTGTTTTTAGTAAAGCTCCTGTTCAAATAATAGAAAAATTCAATATTATTACTTCCTCATCCGATAGGTTACTTGAAAGCACAGAAATGGTTGATCTCAAAAAAAAGATTCTGAAAATTATGCATTAATCTATTTTATTTTTTGATAGTCAAAGTATTGATAAGCTTATAAATCGATCAAATTTATAAAATTAAATATGAGATTAATAAAATCAGAATTCAACATAAAGATAATACTCGGCTTAATAATTCTTATTTCTTGTTTATCAGCTAGCAACAGCTTTTCACAAACACCAAATTACATATCCGATTTTAACGAAACACCCCAAATAAAATGGGAATTTAAAATAAGTTTACCAATTTATGCTTCGCCAATTATAAATGAGAATATGGTTTATATTGGTGGACTTGACAGCATTTTACATGTTATTGATATAAATAACGGAAAAGAAAAATGGAATTTTAAAACCAAAGGTGAAATCAGATCAAATGTATGTATTAATGAAAACATTCTGTATTTGAATGGTGGTGATGGAATTATTTATGCTATTAATAAAATATCGGGAAAATTGATTTGGACATTTAAAACTAAAGGAGAACGAAAATACGATTTTGCTGATTATTTTCATTCAACACCTGTTCTATTCAACGAAGTACTATATTTTGGTTCAGGTGATGGGAAATTATATGCCATTAGTACTAAAAATGGTGATCTAAAATGGACTTATCAAACCGGGGATATTATTCATACCACTGCTGCCATCGACAATAACAAAATATTTTTTGGTTCATTTGATGGAAATGTTTATGCTTTAAACGTATTAAACGGTGAACTAATTTGGAAATTTAAAACTGTTGGTCATAGGTATTTTCCAAAAGGTGAAGTACAAGGCTCTCCTTCTGTTTTTAACAATATGATTTTTATTGGTGCACGAGATTATAATGTATATGCAATTGACCAGAATAAGGGGTATTGTCATTGGAATAAATCGTTTACACGCGGCTGGGGCCTTAATAACAACATTTATGACTCAGTACTTTATATTGGTTCGGCCGACGAACGAGTACTTATTGCTGCAAATCCAAATACAGGAAATGAATTTTGGAATGTAAAAATGGAATTTCTTGTTTTTGGAAACAATGCTTATAGCGATAGTTTAATGTATTTAGGAACAACTATTGGCAAACTGCATGGTATTAGCCGAAAAAATGGCGAAAAGGTTTGGAGTTTTGAAACAGATTCGTACAAAAATATGCGTTTTAACTATTTTAAACCAGATGATTCCTATAGAAATGATATTTACTCAATAATAAAGTCTAATGAACAGTTTCTGGAAGTAGAATGTGAATTGGGAGGTATTTTTTCAACTCCTTATATTTCTGATGATATTATTATATTTTCAAGTACAAATGGTAAGGTTTATTGCTTAAAAAAATAAATTCTTAATTCGATTTTTATATATCACGTTAAGCTTTTTAAAAGTTCCTTTTATAATCTCATCATTAAAAAATTTATTTCTTTTGTTTCACAAAATATGCCACTTTCTCGATTGAAGTAATCATATCGTACTCTTCGAGATATATATTTTTAGGTACATTTATTGGGGTTGAAGTATAATTCAAAACCCCTTTTATTCCGGAGCTAACAAGTATTTCAGATACACTGGGTGCATCTTCAGGAGGAACAGTAATAATTCCAATACGTATATCCTGTTCTTTAATAATCTTATTTATTTCAGACATTGGATAACATTTAATACCAGCTATTACCCTGTTAGTCTTTTCTGGATCGGTATCGAACGCTGCAATAATTCTTAATTTAGTTCTTTTACCATTTAAATAAGTAGTTATTGCTTTACCTAAATTTCCAACTCCAATTATTGCTGCATTTAATCCTTCTTCAGTATCTATTATATTAGCAATAACATCAATAAGTGCTTTTACATCGTATCCCTTTTTTAGGGTTGTTGAATACCCAATTAACATTATATCACGCCTAACCTGAACTGCAGTATAATTATGTAAATTAGCCAGCTCATGCGAATATATATGTGTTTTTCCTTTAGCCAGACAGATTAAAAGTGTTCTTCTATATTCGCTTAACCTACCAATGGTTTTTTCAGGAAGTTTATTCATTTATTTAGATTCTTAGTTTCAATATCAAATATACTTTTTTTTCTTATCATATCATGTTTTTGTCAAGACTCTATTCCCTAGTCACAAATCAAATGAATTACTTTGGTAATTCAACTGTAAAAGTACTACCTATATTTGGTTCACTTTCAATTAGTATATTACCGTGATACAAATCAACAATTTTCTTTACAATAGGTAATCCCAACCCAATTCCAGGTACATGATTCGTTTGTTCGTTTTTTACTCTATAAAATTCTTCAAACAGGTTTTGAATTTCTTTTTGTGATAAACCTATTCCTGAGTCTTTAACAATTATTTTTATTTTATCATTAGCATTTTTCAATAGAATATCAACACTACCACCTTCTTTATTATATTTTACTGCATTTGAGATTAAGTTGTTAAAAATTATTTCAATATCTCCGGGATCAGCATTTAACGTAACATGGTCATTATCGGTTAGAGTAAACCGAATATCTTTTTGAATTGCATATGGATTTATTGCTTCAGTTGCATATTGAGCCATTTCCTTAAGTTTCAGGAGCTGAAATTTCTCTGTTTTTTTCTCGAACTTAATTTTTGTAAGATCAAGTAAATCCATAATTAAATTTCGCATTACTTTAATTCTTTGCAACGATTTATCAATCATTTGTTCATAATCTTCGATTCTGCTCCCAGCTTGTTTTTCGTGCATTATTCGTAAATATCCTTCTATAGTATTTAAAGGAGTTTTTAGCTCGTGTGATAAAACAGATAAAAACTGATGTCTGATTTCTTTACCATCTTGTTTTAATTTTTTTGTAACTCCCCTTAAAAACAAATGTTTCGAAACATTTTCAAGTGACGACTTCAGTTCCTGAGGAGTAAATGGTTTTGGAATAAAATCATAAGCCCCCTGACTGGTAGCCTTTACAGCAAGTTCGATGGATGCAAAGGATGTAATCATCATGACAATAATTTCAGGTTTATTTTTATTAATAAACTCTAAAACATCAGTACCTT
>MENE01000025.1:14894-17840 GCA_001769005.1 Bacteroidetes bacterium GWA2_31_9b
TACTAAGGATTCTGCTAACACCCGAACGAATACCGACTTCATCATCAACAACCAAAACATTTAATATATTCATCAATAAGTTTATTTTACAATTTTAGTAGTTTATTAATTTCTTTGTGTAACTGTTCTTTTCTAATCCCTTTTTCAAGATATAAATCAGCTTTAATCCATTGCTTATCTGTTTCGGTAATTAATCTGAACGAAAATCCTGTTTCGGAAACTACAGCTGTAGCTAAAATAATTGGTACTTCGGGGTATTTACGTTTCATCTTATAACAAAGAGTAAATCCACTATCCTCTTTTTCCATCATAAGATCAAAAATTGCTAAATCGGGTCTTGTTTTTTCAATAATGTATTCAGCTTCTTTCTGGCTTGATGCTGTAATTACATCAAATCCAAAACTCTGGCAATGCATTTTCATCTGAATAAGATAATCAGAATCATCATCAGCAATAAATATTACTTTTTTAATTTCTCCCATACTAAATTATTTTATGCATTACATTAATCTTAACAGTACAATTTTAAATATATTAGAATCATTATTTTTAATCTTTCGGTAACACTTTTTAAATTTTAAGATTGATACTTTTACTATTCACCTTATTTATTGCAAAATATCACGCTCACTGTATTTTGTATGTAATAAACTGTTTGCTTTTATACTCTGTGGTTCACCAAAAAACTTCTCATATAATTCAATTAAATTGCGATTTTTGTGAGCCATTTTTAAATTTCCTTTGTCATCAAAATCGTAAACAGTTTTAAAACGGGATTTCGTAATTTTATTGTCGTGGCAGAATGGTTGACCTCCTCCATTGATACAACCTCCCGGACATGCCATAATTTCTATATATTGAATATCATTTCGGCCGTTTCTGATTTCGTCAAGTAGTATGTTTGCGTTTCTTAAACCACTTACTACTGCAACTCCAAGTTTAATATCGCCCATTTCAACAAACATTTCTTTCCGATCTTTTTGTCCACGAAGTTTGGTTAATTTGTATTCATTAAGTTCATTTTTAGTTGCCATAAAATATGATGTTCTAATAACACTTTCGGCAATTCCACCAGATACTGAATGCAACTTTCCTGCTGAGCTACTTATATTAAAAGGGTAATCAGTCATTTCCTCTTCAATTCCATGAACATCTATACCATGGAATTTAATGAGTGTTATTAATTCGCGGGTAGTAAGAACTAGATCAATATCAGAAATCCCTTTGTTTGTCATTTCTTCGCGCTGAGCCTCAAATTTATTTGCAGGGCAAGGCATAATTGAAACTGAATATATTTTTTCTGGATCTATTTTCTCCTGTTCGGAAAAATAGTTTTTAATAAGTGATCCAACTATTTGTTGTGGCGATTTACAAGTAGAAACATTCTCCATTAAATCAAAATACGATTGCTCCATGTGTTTTATCCAACCCGGACAGCAACTGCTTATTAATGGTAGATTATTGCTATATTTTATTTTTTCTAGCAATTCTGCTGATTGCTCATACACAAGTATATCGGAACCAAATGCAGAATCGAAAACCTTAGAAAAACCAATTTTTTTGAGTATTGAATTTAAAATCCCATTAATATCTTTCCCTGATCTAATGCCTAGTTCTTCGGCAATAGTAGCAGATACTGCAGGCGAATATTGTACAACAACACTCATTTCTTTGATATTTAACTTTTCCTCAAGTATATCGATATTTGATTTTTCGAATAAAGCGGCTGTAGGACAAACCATAATGCACTGACCGCAATAAATACAGTTTGATAAATTTAGATCTTTATTAAATGATGTGGCAATTGCTGTTTTGTTCCCACGTTTAATAAAATCGAATGTAGTAATCTCTTGAATTTCATCACAAACACGAACACATCGTCCACAGAGAACGCATTTAGATTGATCGCGAACAATTCCAGGACTCGATTGATCAAGATTTGATTTTAATTTAGTACCTGAAAATCTGCGTTCACGTACATTAAGATCAATAGCTAAATCCTGTAATTCACAGCTTCCGTTGCGAACACAGTATAAACAATCATCGGGATGATTTGATAATAATAATTCAACAAGCATTTTTCGAGATCGAATTACTCTTGGGGAATGTGTTTTAATTTTTAAAAATTCTTCGACAGGAAAAGAACATGATGGAATAAGGCCAGATTTACCTTCTACCTCAACCACACACAATCGGCAAGCTCCTGTTGGGGTAAAACCTTCCATACAACACAAAGTAGGTACTTTAATTCCATTACGATTTAATGTTTCAAGAATTGTTTCTCCTTTTTTTGCCTGAATTTGTTTATTATTTACTTCTATTGTTATCATTTATAATAATTTCTTTATCAATTATTTACTGATAATTGCATTGAATTTACAAGCATTATAACAAATGCCACAACCAATACATTTATCCTGAACAATAAAATGTGCATTTTTAATAGATCCAACGATTGCGCTTGTAGGGCATTTTTTTGCACATATAGTACATCCTATACAAACATCAACATTAATCTCGAAAGTTCTTAATTCCTGACAAACTCCAGCATTGCAATTTCGTTCGAAAATATGTTCTTCATATTCATTCTGAAACCATTTTAAAGTTGTAAGAACCGGATAACCTGCTTTTTTCCCTAATCCACACATCGATGTATCTTTAATCACTTCAGCAAGATTTTCAAGTTGCATAATACCTTTAAACCTTTGTAATGATAAATGTCCAAAATCGTCTTTTGGCCTTTTACTAATATTTTCAAGAATTTCATACATACGTCGTGTTCCTTCCCTACAAGGAATACATATACCACAACTTTCTTTCTGTAAAAAATTCATAAAATACTTAACTGTATCTATTATACAATTATCTTCGTCGAGCACAACCATACCTGCAGAACCTAATGATGCTCCAGTTAGCATAATTGAATCATAATCTACAAGAGTATCA
>MENE01000025.1:17854-23703 GCA_001769005.1 Bacteroidetes bacterium GWA2_31_9b
TAAAGTTCCACCAGTAGGACCACCAATATGAACTGCTTTGAATTTCTTATTATTTGGGATTCCTCCAGCAATCCGGTAAATAATATCACGAAGTTTAGTACCCATTTCAACTTCGACCAATCCAACAAATTCAATTTTACCACTAATAGAAAAGACTTTTGTTCCCTTGCTTTCTTCTGTTCCAATAGAATTAAACCATTGAGCACCTTTTTCAATTATTATTGGAATATTTACAAGAGTTTCAACATTATTAACAACAGTAGGCTGCCCATATAAACCATTTATAGCTGCATTTGATGGTCTTGGTCGGCCACGTTTCCCTTCAATATTGCTAATTAGTGCTGTTTCCTCACCACAAACATATGCCCCAGCACCTTTTTTAATAATAATTTCAAGAGAGTAACCACTTTTATAAATATCATGACCTAATAAACCATATTCTTTTGCTTGTTGAATTGCATTTGTCAATCGTTTTATTGCCAAATCGTACTCCCATTCAATATAAATAAAAGCTTTTCTGGCACCAATTGCATACGCAGAAATTGCTATCCCTTCAAGCACTTTATGCGGATCACTTTCTAAGAGTAATCGTTCCATAAATGCTCCAGGATCACTTTCTCCTGCATTACAAATCAAATACTTATTATCACCTGGTGTATCTAAAGCAGTTTTCCATTTTTTACCAGTATATAAACCTTCTCCTCCACGACCTCTAAGTTTGCTTTGATTAACAATATTGCAAACATCTTCATGTGTATAATGTTTAATCACTTTTACAAATGATTTATACCCTCCGAAAGCTAAATACTCATCAATAGAGTTTGCATCAATAATTCCACAATTTTTAAGTATTATTCTCTGTTGATTACTAAAAAAAGCAATTTCATCAATATATGGAATGTTTTCGTAGGGTTCGTGCATTTTATTTCTAAACTGACAAAAAACATTCTCTTCTACAATAAAATTATTAAAGTTACCATCAATTATTGCTTTAAAATTCTCCTCTTTAACATTTTTATATAAGAGTTTGGTTTTCCCGGGTAATTGTATCGAAATTAATGTTTCAATAGAACAAATACCAAGGCTTCCAACTTCAATAACTGTAGCTTTAATATTTCTCTCAATTAAATAATTCTTAATTAGTTCTTTTAAATTTTGTGCCCCTGTTATAATTGAACCTGAATTCTGACTAACTGTAATTATTGGGAATGTAATTTTATCTCTCTTAATAATACTTAACTTATCAGAAACATCATTTGTAAAAACTTCAGATTCGTTTAAAAGAATATTATTTATTATAAAATCTTTATTATTTTGAGTAGAAGATACAGTCATCATTGGTTTTCAATTTGCATGTAAAAATTAATAATATCCAATACTTTATCAATTGTTAGCTTTGTATATACCTTTTCATTGATGGTCATTACAGGACCATAACCACAACCACTCATACATTCGGTTTCTTCAAAACTAAATAATTTATTTTTTGTTACTTCACCATCTTTAATGCTTAATTTTTTATATAACTCATTTAAAATGATTAAATTAGAATTAATATGGCACGAAGTTCCATTACATATTCGAATATGATATTTACCTTTTGGTTCAAATCTGAATTGACTATAAAAAGATGCTAGTCCATATATTTTGCTTGTTGGTATTTTTAGATAATCACTAATTTTTACAAGAGCTTCTTTCGATATAAAACCAAATTTTTCTTGAATCTCCTGCAAGATTGAAATTAAATTATCAGTTTGAATAATGGGGTATTTTTCAAGTATAGAATCAATTTCGGGCATAATTCAAATTGTTTTAGAAAAATCATATAAATCCCTAGATTCTACAAATATACAACTTTTATTGTTATATAATAAACATTGTTATTTTTTTCACAGTTATAAATAAATTCATTAACTTTACATTTTTAAAACATTGATTTTCAGTATAGATTTAATAATCTTATATTAAGTATTGATTTTATCATGATCCTATTATTAATAATGATTAATGTATATTTACTTTTGTATTTGAATTAATTATTTTTTTGAATACTAGTGAATTTTGTTATGATAAAGAAAGAAATCGTTATATGTTTAGGTAGTTCATGTTTCTCGAGAGGTAATAAACAAACCGTTCAAATAATAAAAGGATACCTAAAAGATCACAATTTAGAAGAACGAGTATATTTTCATGGGAGTCATTGTTTTGGCAATTGCGAAGATGGGCCAATGTTAAAAATTGATGAAAAAATCTATCAAAATGTTACTCCAGAGAATATAATTTACATACTTGAAAGTATATTTGAAAAGAATAATTTTATTTAAGAATTGATTCAATACATTAATATATTTTCAAAATATTTATCAGAAAATTTGAAATATGTCATTAGTTGAAATATTAAAAAATAAGTGCGATTTAAGTTATTCATGTGTAAGGGTTTGCCCTGTAAATGCAATTGAAGTAAAGGTTAATAAAGAATACGCACGTATTATTCCGGAACGATGTATTGGTTGTGGCAGCTGCACATCAGTTTGTCCGCAGGATGCAATACATTATATTGATTCAAAAGACGAAACAAAGCGTATTTTAAAATTAGAGGGAAAGAAAGTAGCTGTTGTTGCTCCAAGTATATCAGGAGAGTTTCACGATATTACTGATTACAGAAAATTTGTTCAGATGTTTATTCAGCTTGGCTTTGATCATGTAAACGAAGTATCTTTTGGTGCAGATATTATATCGCTTAAATATGCCGAACTTTTTAATAATTTTAAAGGTAAATATTACATTTCAACAGCTTGCCCTGTAATTGTTTCTTATATTCAAAAATTTCAACCTGAACTTATTGACAATTTGGTTCCACTGGTTTCACCAATGATAGCTACAGCTAAAGTTGTTAGAAAACTTTATGGACAAGATTCAAAAATTGTATACGTGGGCCCTTGTATAGAAAATAAGAATGAAGCTAAATTATACTCAGATGATGGTAGAATTGATTCTGTACTCACTTTTATTGAACTTCGTGAGCTTTTTAACGAATTTAATATTCATGAAAGCACCCTTGAATATTCAGAGTTTGATACACCAATAGGATATAAAGGTTCATTATTTCCAATTTCAAATGGATTACTGCAAGCAGCAAATATTAGCGAAGATTTACTTACTGGAACTGTTATTAATGCCGAAGGTAAGAATAATATGATAAATGCTACAAAGCAATTTTTTAAAGATACAGAAACAATTAAAAAACATTTCAACCTTTATTATTGTGAAGGTTGCTTAATGGGGCCAGGGACTTCGCGTGGAGGGGAAAAATTTATTCGCAGAACACGTGTTACCGATTATGCAAATAAACGATTAAAGAATTTTGATCTGGCAACCTGGAAAAAAGAAATTGAAAAATATTGGAATCTTGATTATTCAAGAACTTTCTTTAACGACGATCAGCGCATTGAACCACCATCAGAAGAAAAAATTCAGGAAGTACTTAAAGCCATTGGAAAAGAAAACAGCAATCCACATTTAGGTTGCAATGCTTGCGGATACAATACCTGCCGTGATTTTGCTATTGCAGTATCAGAAGGATTAGCAAAAACTGAGATGTGTTTGACTTTTACACTTAAAAACAGACATGAATATATAAAATCGCTCCGATCAACGAACGAAAAACTTGCACAAACACAAAAAGCTTTACAGGATTCAGAACAAATTGCACTTAAAGAGAAAGATGCAGCTCAAGAAGCATCAGAGATTATTAATACCATGTTACATAAATTAAATGCAGGTATTGTTATTATTGATAAAAATCTAAAAATTATTCAATCGAACAATAGTTTTATTGAAATTCTTGGTGAAGAAGCTAAATCGATTAATGAAGTTATTCCTCAATTGATAGGGGCAGATTTAAAAACACTTATTCCATTCAATATCTACAATTTGTTTAGTAATGTATTGTCAACAAACGAAAATATATTAAACAGGGATATATATATTGATGACCGTTTTTTGAATTTATCCATATTTGTAATTCGGAAAGATAAAATTGTAGGTGCTGTTTTTCGCGATATGTATTCTCCCGAAGTACGCAAAGAAGAAGTAATAAAACGTGTAAGTGAAGTCATTGACAAGAACCTTGAAATGGTGCAGAAAATTGGATTTCTGCTTGGCGAGGGTGCTTCAGAAACAGAACAAATGATGAACTCAATAATAGAACTATACAAAACATTCAAGAAAAAAGAATAAGTATGGAGAATAAGTTCTACATTGAGGTTGATTGCCAACAAAAAAACCACGAAGGAGAGCGAATATGTGGTGATGTTTTTCTTTCAGAACGAATTAAAACCGAAGGAAGAACAATCGTTGTTTTATCAGATGGTATGGGACATGGTATTAAAGCTAACATGCTGGCTACGCTCACCGCCACAATGGCTTTAAACTTTACAAAAGAACATAAAGATGTAAACCGTATTGCAGAAATAATAATGAATACACTGCCTGTTTGCAGTCAACGTAGAATAAGTTACTCTACATTTACAATTATTGATATTGAAACTACCGGAAAAACAACAATACTTGAATACGACAATCCTAATACTTTAATTTTTAGAGATAACAAAAATTTTGACCCCGAATGGAAATGTATTATTCTACAAAGTGAAAAAAATGCGGGAAAAGAATTACGCAGTTGTACATTTGATGCTCAATTAGAAGATCGCCTTATTTTCTGTTCAGACGGAATTACCCAATCCGGATTAGGTTCCGACAAATATCCATTTGGTTGGGGAATTGAAAATCTGGAAACTTTTACAAAACGATTAATTACAAATGATCCAAAAATATCAGCTTATAAACTTTCCGGAAAAGTAGTAAATATTGCTTATCAAAACGATGGTTATCATGCTAAAGATGATTCAAGTTGTGGTTTAATATATTTTCGTGAACCACGTAAACTTTTAATTTGTACAGGTCCTCCATACGAAGAAGATCGGGACAAAATTCTTGCAGAAGAAGTAAAAAATTTCGAAGGTAAAAAAATTCTTTGCGGAGCTACAACCGGCGATATTATTTCTCGCGAACTGGATTTAAAAATTACCGATAGCTTCGAATTCGATGATCCTGATTTACCTCCTATTTCATATATGCCTGGAATTGATTTGGTGACCGAAGGTATATTAACATTAAGTAAAGTTTCTGAGATTCTTAAAGTATACAATAATAACTATTTGCTTGGTAAAGGACCTGCTGACCAGATTGTAAAACTGATTAAAGACAGCGACGAAATAAACTTTATTATTGGAACTAGAATAAATATTGCTCACCAGGACCCTAACCTGCCTGTTGAATTAGAAATTCGTAGAACAGTTGTAAAACGAATTGCTAAAACGTTGGAACAAAAGTTTTTAAAAGAAGTGAGTTTGAAGTTTATTTAAACTTAATCTTTAAATCGTTTTGTGTTAATTATCTTTTTTGCGTTTAAAAATCCGTTTAATAAAATCACCAATATCTTCATCTCTCTTTTTTATCATCTCGTGAATTAGAGATTCTTTTTCTTCGTCAAAATCATTGCAATCAAGAAGTGCATGAATAGAATCTGAGATCTGAAAAGTTTCATTTTTCAAATAACTATATTTTGAATCTTTATAGAGGTTAACATAAAAATCAGCAAATATCGGCAATGCAGCATATGCTCCCTGTCCATATAATGCCGATCTGAATCTTACTACTGGATTATCACCTCCAACCCAAACTCCTGTAACTAATTTCGGATTCATACCAATAAACCAGGCATCTGTGCTGTTTTGTGTTGTTCCTGTTTTTCCGGCAAAATCGCTTTGCAAATTCCAGATGCTGCG
>MENE01000026.1:0-5735 GCA_001769005.1 Bacteroidetes bacterium GWA2_31_9b
TACGAATAATCGAATAACATGAGAGCCTATAAAACCTGCTCCGCCAGTAATTAATAGAGTTTCCTTTGTCATAATTTAATTATTATTTCTATACTGTTTTTCCCATTCCCACGCTGAACGTAACGTATCATCCAGTCCAATTTCTGCTTTCCATCCTAATTCATTTTCTGCTAAATCCTTATTAGCATATATTGCTTCAATATCTCCAGCCCTTCGTCCAACAATTTTATAATTTAATTTTACCCCAGTAGCATTTTGGAAAGAATTTATAACTTCCATTACTGAAGAACCCTTTCCTGTTCCTAAATTAAACACTTCGAAATTATTTTTGTTTGTCTTTTCTAGTAATCGTTTTATAGAAACCACATGAGCTTTAGCTAAATCAACCACATTAATATAATCACGAACAGCAAAACCATCGGGAGTGTTGTAATCATCGCCAAAAACTTTGAGTTGATCCCTAACACCAAAGGCTGTTTGTGTTATAAACGGAACAAGATTGTTGGGAACACCTCGAGGTAATTCTCCAATTAATGCAGATTGATGTGCTCCAATAGGATTGAAGTAGCGAAGACATATTGCATTTAAATCATAACCCGATTTAAGGGTATCGAAAATAATTTCTTCAGAAATTTGTTTTGTATTTCCATAAGGCGAAGTGGCTGTTTTTATAGGAGAATTTTCCGTAACAGGCAATTCGTCAGGCTCACCATAAACTGTACAAGAAGAAGAAAAAACCAATTGATGAACCTTGAAGTCTTCCATGCTCTGCAACAGATTCAATAACGAAATCAAATTGTTCTGATAATACATTAGGGGTTTTTCCACTGATTCGCCAACAGCTTTGTATGCTGCAAAATGAATAATTGCACTTACTTTTCTGTAGATTTTAAAAAAATTGTGAACCCTTTCTTTATCGCATAAATCAAATTGTTCAAAATATGGGCGGCGACCAGTAATTTTCGCTATACCATCGAGTACTGATTTTTCAGAATTTGAAAGATTATCGATAATAACTACATCGAATCCTTCATTCATAAGTTCAACAACTGTATGTGAACCAATATAACCTGTACCTCCTGTTACTGCAACTAATTTATTAGTCATATTCTATTTTTAAGCATGTAAATTTAACCATATTTATTGATTAAAAATGTTAAAGATATTTAAAATATGAATGTTGATAATTGCTTTAAAACTCACTATTGATGAACAAATTATTTTATATATATTTGTTTCAATAAAAAAATTATGGATATTTTTGAGTACATTAAAGAGTTAATTATAAAAGATCAGGATGTTATACTTCCTGGATTTGGAGGATTTATTTCGGAATATGAATCTGCAATTTTTGATGTTACTGAAAACAAATTCCTACCACCCACAAAAAATATTCAGTTTAAGCCAGAATACTCATTCCCTGACAATACTCTTGTAAACCTGATTGCAAAAAGAGAATCAATAAGTAAAACTGAAGCATCAAAAATTCTTGAGAATTTTTTATCTGATCTTAGGATTCGATTAAACAAAGAAAAACAAATTGATATTATAGATATTGGTTTTCTAAAAAAAACAGAAAAAGGAATCATTGAGTTTGTACAGAATAAAGAAATCAACTTATTATCTGATGCTTACGGATTAAAGTCATTTACATCTAATCCTTTAGCTGACAAAAGTGAAAAAAACACAGATTCAATCAAAAAACGACCAAATTGGAAAAAAGTTGGTATTTATTCGTTTTTATTGATTTTAATTTTCGGAATAACAGGAACAGCATGGTATTTAAGTGATGGATTTACCGATTTTGAATTTATATCGATAAATCATGAAGAAATAAATACTGAAAATGCAACTGACGCTTACTTTAACAAATCGGTTATATATCTCGACAGCATAGCAAAATCAGATAGTATTAAAGCCAATATTAATAATTCTATTGATGTATCAACAATTAAAAAAGATGCACTTTTTTATACTGAACATAAGAGTATTATTGAAGAGCCTAAAACACAATATTCAAATTTCTATATAATTGCTGGGAGTTTTAAAGACTCGATAAATGCACAAAAATTTTGTATTGAATTAATCAGAAAAGGCTTCACTCCTACTATAATAGAATCAGACAAAACGATTTACAGAGTTGCACTAAACTCATATAAAAATGAAACCAAAGCTTTAACAGAATTATATTCCTTACGATCAAATTCTGAAATTAAACAGGTTTGGATTCTAAAATCAAACTAATTCAATAAAATATTGCAATAAAAAACGATTGATTCAAAATGAGAACCAATCGTTTAATTTTTATTGGAATTGAATTATTTTACAGCATCTACCGCTTTTTTAAGAGCATCTTCCAGAATTTTTACATCGGGACGATGAATTAAACTATTTGCCTGCATCATATCAATTGTATCACGGGTTTGTTTAATATCATCGAGAGTACGTTTTACAACCGCTTCTTTATCGAGTTTTATGCGAGCTACACCATTTTTAATAGCTTCCATAGCAACATCGGCAGCCTCGTATGCAAACATTTCTGTTTCGTCCATTTTTGGCATAATATAATCAGGATTTAATCCTTTTTTCTGAGCATAATTTGCCATTGAATAAGCTGCAGTAATTGCCATTTCGTCGGTAATTTTACGTGCTCGAACAAGCAAAGCTCCTTTTAAAATCCCGGGAAATCCCAATGAATTATTTACCTGATTTGGGAAGTCGCCACGACCTGTTGCAACAATATAAGCTCCTGCTTCTTTTGCAGCATATGGGTAAATTTCAGGAACAGGATTTGCACAAGCAAAAACAATTGGTTTTGTACCCATTGCTCTAATCCATTGTGGTTTTACGACATCAGGACCGGGTTGACTCACTGCGATTAGTACATCGGCACCTTTACAAGCCTCCTCAACATCGTTTATTTTTTTAGGATTTGTTTTTTCGCATAACTCCCATTTTCTATAAAAACGAGCATCTGCTTTTATATCGTCGCGACCTTTATGCAATCCACCATTAGAATCGAATATTACCATTTTCTCTGGATCGCCACCTGCCTGCAATATCAAACGAGAAATAGTTGCATTTGCAGCACCAGCACCGTACATAACTATTCTTACATCTTTAATTTCTTTATTTACAATGCGAAGAGCATTTATTAATCCGGCAACTGTTACAGAACCTGTTCCCTGAGCATCATCGTGCCAAACAGGAATATCGCATTCTTCGCGAAGTGTATCAAGAACTTTATAACAATTTGGTTGCGAAATATCTTCCAAATTAACTGCTCCAACACTTGGTTCAAGCATTTTTACAAAATCAATAATTTTATCGGGATCGTGTTTACCTTGTTTGTTGTAACTATTCACACACAAAGCAATACCATCAACACCTGCAAGATATTTCATTAGATAAACTTTACCTTCCATTACACCTAGTCCTCCGGGAGGTGTACAATCGCCATCGCCTAATACTCGTGTTGAATCAGAAACTACAGCTACAAGATTTCCTCTGTTCGATAGGTCAAACGATGCATCATTATTATCGCGAATGGTTGTTGAAATTTTTGAAACACCTGGTGTATAATAAACATTAAACCAGTTAAAGCCATATATACCTGCTTTGGGTAAGGTTTGTATTTTACCGCCATAAAATTTATGACTTAACAACGACAATTCTTTCAGGAAGATGGTTTTCGCTTTTGCAATTTGTTCTTGCGAAAAATCTTTTGGAAAAAGTTCTTCTAAATTTTTTAACGACAAATCAATTTTTGACATAAGAACCTCCTTATTTTATTTATATTTATATAATAACTCCATTTTATTCTTTCAGAAAAAGGATATCAAACAAATTTAAGAAATAATTTACCCGAATGACAGTTTCTATAAATTGATATTTTTTAATAGATGTGTTATAAAACATACAGTAGGAATTAATGAAAAAAAAGAAGAATAAAATTGATTTATTCTTCTTTTTCTATTTTATGTATTGTTTACTATTCAGTATCTGATATCTCGTGATGTTGAAGCGGGTTTTTCGATAATTCGAGATATTCTGATCTGTTTCGGTAAATATCACAAGCCAGATAAATTGCATTTCTAAATGAATCAGGTGAAGCCTCATTAAGGCCTGCTAACTCATAAGCTGTTCCGTGACCAGGAGACGTTCTGATCACATTTAATCCGGCGGTAAAATTTATTCCTGTTCCAAATGCAAGCGCCTTAAATGGAACTAATCCTTGATCGTGATACATTGCAAGAATAGCATCAAACTTTTTAAAACTGTCGCTTCCGAAAAAGCCGTCGGCAGGATAAGGCCCAATAGCTAAAATATTTTCTGCTTTTGCTTTTTCAATTGCAGGAATAATAATTTCAATTTCTTCTCTTCCAATAAGTCCATTATCTCCTGCATGTGGATTTAGAGCCAACACAGCAATTTTAGGTTTACGAATTTTAAAATCCTGAATAAGACTCTTGTTCATTATTCTTATCTTTTTCAGAATTGCTTCGGTAGTAATTGCTTGAGGGACCTTACTTATAGGTAAATGACCTGTAACTACACCTATTTTTAAATTTTCGCTCACCATAAGCATTAAAGAGTCTTCAGCTCCAAACTCACTGGTTAAATATTCAGTATGTCCGGGAAATTTAAAATTCTCTGATTGGATATTATCTTTGTTTATTGGAGCAGTAACTAAAACATCGATTTTTTTATCTTTCAAATCTTTAACAGCAGCCTGTAACGAAATATAAGAAGCTTCTCCTGCAATTGCTGTAGATTTCCCAAGTTCAACACGTGTATTATCGTCGAGGCAGTTTACAATGTTTGCACGTTTTAAGCTTGCTTCATCGGCATTACGAATATTATTAAAACTAAAATTCACAATATTTAATGCTTTACGATGATAAGCTGCTACTTTAGCTGATCCGTATACTACAGGTACACAAAAATCGAATACACGTGGATCCATTAACGCCTTAATTATTACTTCGTAACTAATCCCGTTTATGTCACCCTGCGATATACCAACTACTATATTATTTTGAATCATATATTATTTTATAAGTCGTTTTTTAAATGCTTTATCTAAACAACAAAAGTAAAAAAATTAAATCACTTTTTATTTATGCTTTTACCTGACAATTAAAGAAGTCGATTAAAAGCCTGACACCAATACCTGTAGCACCTTTGCCACGATAATTATCTGAAGTATCGAGAAATGCTGTACCGGCTATATCAATATGAATCCATGGATAATCTACAAAATGTTCTAAAAACTTGCCTGCAGTAATAGCACCGGCAAATTTTCCTCCTACATTTTTCAAATCAGCAATATCGGATTTAAGCATTTCATCGTACTCATCCCAAAGTGGGAATTCAACAATTCGTTCATACACATTATTTCCTGATTCAATCAGGTTTTTAAGGTCATCATTTTTTACATTTCCCATTGCTACAGACCCTTGTGTTCCAATTGCTGCAACAGCTGCTCCTGTTAAAGTAGCCAGGTCGATTACCAGTTTGGGATTAAATTTTTTGGCAAAGCTAAGAGCATCGGCAAGAATCATTCTGCCTTCGGCATCAGTATTAAGAATTTCAACTGTTATTCCATTATGCATTGTAACAATATCGCCGGGAGTTATTGCATTTCCGTCGGGACGATTATCGGTTGCAGGAATAAGCCCAATAACATAAACAGGCATTTTTGTTTTTGCCAATGCATAAAAAGTAGATGCAAC
>MENE01000026.1:5810-8974 GCA_001769005.1 Bacteroidetes bacterium GWA2_31_9b
GTAAACAATTCCTTTTCCAACTAAAATGTAAGGATCTTTGTTTATTGCATTTTCTGGTTTATAAGTTAAGATAGAAAATGTAGGCGGGTCGATACTTCCTTTATTTATTGCCAGCAAACCATTTAGTTTTAATGCTTCAATTTTCTTTTTATTCAGAATTTCAACATCATAACCAGCTTCAAAACCCATTTTTTTAATTTCTTGCGAAAGTTGTTCTGCTGTTAAAAAAGAAAGGGGTTCGTTAACTAAATCACGCGCTCTATAAACAGCATCAATTAAGATTTTTAGATCATCAATTTGTTTCTTCGTTACATTTTTACTAAAAACCTTTATCACATTCAGTTTATTCTTTTTATCTTTTTCTTTCGTGATATATTTTGAAAACTGATAATGCGAAAGAGCTAATCCTTCAATAAAAGCCAAAGCATATTCAGCATCATCACTTAAATCAACTAAAATAAGTTCAGTATGTTTATTTTCTTTTAGATTTGAATATAGCTTTCCGGCTGCTTTGCGGAGATTTTCTTTTACAGCAAATTGTTTTTCATCGTTTTTATCAATCCATTGAATATACGACCAGTGATTATAAGAATTAATGGAAATTGTTTTTTTCTTATCGGACGATTGGCTTTTAATATATTTAAGTTCTTTTGAAGAAAATGAAAATTTTGCCAAATCCGATTCAGTATTAATCAGATATATTGTGGAAATATCCGCAGGAATATCTTTAATTTTTAAAATATCTAAATTCATTTATGTTAATTTAATATTCTACTGTAAAGTTAATCAAATGAAACTAAACCGATGAAATTTATTTTAGTTTAACAATTGCAATAGTTAATTGTTATTTTTGTGAACTAAATTCATACTTATAATAATTACAAATTGGGCTTAAAGTCCATTTACTTAGATGAAAATCCGAATGTTTAAAATCAATTAAATGAATACAAAATCACTATATAAAAAAGCCCTTTCACTTGAATTTTTAAGTATTGAAGAAGGATTATTTTTATACGAAAATGCTCCACTTGAAGAATTAGTATTTATTGGAAACTCAATACGGCAATTAAAAAATCCCGGCAAAATTGTTACCTGGCAAATTGATAGAAATGTAAATATTACCAATGCTTGTTTATCGCAATGTAAATTCTGCAATTTCTACAAAAATCCAAAAGATAAAGATGTTTATATTACCGGAATAGATGAATACAAAAAAAAGATAAATGAACTTTTCAGTCTTGGAGGAAATCAACTTTTATTACAAGGCGGCTTACATCCTAAATTGGGATTAAAATTTTATACTGATCTTTTTAGCGAACTCAAGTTGTATTACCCAACATTAAAATTACATGCCTTAGGACCACCAGAAATAGTTAATTTGGCCCGACTCGAAAAAAAATCATACAAAGAAATTCTTGAAGCACTTATTACCTCGGGGCTTGATAGTTTGCCTGGAGCAGGAGCAGAAATTTTGTGCGATAGAGTAAGAAAAAGTATTTCTCCTGCAAAAGCAAATACACAACAATGGCTCGATGTAATGCGCGAAGCTCATAAATTAAATCTTGTTACTTCGGCAACCATGATGTTTGGCCATATTGAAACAAAACAAGAACGAATTGAGCATTTGGTAGCAATACGCGAAGTTCAATCAGAAAAACCAGAAAATGCACCCGGTTTTCTTGCATTTATTCCATGGCCCTTTCAGGATAAAAATACGGAGCTTCATGCAAAGTTCGGAGTTTCAAATACTGTAAGTTCTCAGGAATATATAAAGACCATTGCAATTAGCAGAATTATGTTGCCAAATGTACAGAACATACAAGCATCGTGGTTAACAGTAGGTAAAGACATTGCCCAAATATGTTTACATGCCGGGGCAAATGATTTTGGATCGATTATGATTGAGGAAAATGTGGTTTCGGCTGCCGGAGCTAATTTTACATTTGATGCAGATGGGATTCAATTTGCTATTCGAGAAGCAGGATTTATGCCTCAACTAAGAAATCAAAAATACGAATTTATAGAGTACATGAAATAAGAAAGGAGCTCTATAGCTCCTTCTCTTTAAAATATGTTCGAATAAGTACTTTTTTTAGTTCCCTCTCCAATATTTTATGAGTAATTAATTCTGATATGCTCGAGAAATGAATTTCTGAATCGCTATTCGCAATTTCTTTTTCGCTTAAATCGATTTGATAAAGTAACGATTTCAGTTTCTCGCAGTTTGTATTTAATAAATCATCGATATAAATTTTTAGCTGATCAAATAACTCTTGGTAAGCAAAATTAACATTTCCGGAAAAATCGACTTGCATACCAAACATGGCAAAATCTTTTTTTACTTGCTGTGCTGTAAGCAAAACAAATTTCTCTTCACGTTTTGATCTTTCAAGTTGGCTTTTACTAATAAGCTGGCTCATTATTTCAACTTAATGGAATTTAAAATAGATTCAAGTTGTCTAACATAATTTCGTTTATCATATTGAGGAGCATAAACAAAACCATCGACCTGAATTATTTTATTTGTTTTCTCATTTAGCAACGTAAAACTAACAAACGGTCCGCCCATAAAATCACCTTCAACACGCCATAGTCCTCTAAGTTCAACAACCTTTAAACCATCAATATTAAATTCACGACGAAATGGTTTTATTTCTTCTTCAACAGCCATATAAGAATTAATGTTCCCTCCTTTTACAAATTGCTTGGTATATTGATTTCTTTTTGCAATAATATATGGAGTTGTTAGTTCAAAATCAGGCTTATCATAAGAAAAGATTAAAATTCCTTGAGCCATTGAAGGTGAGTCGTTGGCAATCCAAACAAATTCAGTAGTATCCATTTCTATTTTAAAACCCCTTGGTATTGTAATATCTATTCCAAATTTCTTTTTAATTTGAGCACCAACCTTTTTTTCTTCGTACTTAGTATAATTTGATGCATATCTGCTCATTTCTTTCTTTAGCAAGCGATCAACAATTAAATCGCCTTTATCGCGAATAAGTTCTTCCATAATAGAATCGCTTGGAGCAATAATATTTATAACTATTTGTGGTTTAGCATACAAATCATTTTGAATAACCATTTTAGCTTCATCATATTCGTTGCTTACCTTAACAAATAGAATATTCCTATGAGTTTTAAAGATACTAGAAAACGAAGAA
>MENE01000027.1 GCA_001769005.1 Bacteroidetes bacterium GWA2_31_9b
CTATCTCATCAATATACTTCTGATATTCAAGATTGTAAAGTCTTGTTCGTAGCTCACTCAATGCTTTATCAAAATTCTTAATTTGAGATTTTTCATCCTGACATGTAACAACTAAACCAGATGGGATGTGAGTTAAACGGATAGCCGAATAGGTTGTGTTTACTGATTGCCCACCTGGACCTGACGAACAATATGTATCTTTTCGAATATCTTCCATTCGTAAATCAATATCGAACTCTTCAGCTTCAGGTAAAACGGCAACAGTAGCTGCAGATGTATGAACACGTCCTTGTGTTTCTGTTTGCGGAACACGCTGAACACGATGAACACCCGATTCGTATTTTAAAATACCATAAACACCCTCGCCAGACACTTTCATAACAATCTCTTTGTATCCACCAACAGTTCCTTCGCTGGTATTCGTTACTTCAACTTTCCATTTGCGATCTTCACAATATTTTACATACATTCTAAATAAATCGCCTGCAAAAATACTAGCCTCATCGCCACCTGTACCGGCACGAATTTCAACAATCGCATTCTTTGCATCTTCAGGATCTTTTGGAAGTAATAGTAATTTTATATTTTCTTCTAAAGGATCAATCTTTAGTTCAAGCTCATTGAGTTCGGCCTTAGCCATCTCACGCATATCTTCATCCTTCTCGGTTGCTATAATTTCTTTTGCTGAAGCTACATTGCTTAAAATATTCTTATACTCTTTATAAGCTTCAATAAGTGGCTCTAAATCACGATATTCTTTATTAAGTTTTATGTACTTTTTCATATCGTTGATTGTTGCAGGGTCAGTTATTAGCTGCGCTACTTCTTCAAAACGAAGTCTTATTCCTTCTAATTTATCAAATATTATATTATTGCTCATATATTTTACTTCTAAATCGCTGCAAAATTAATAAATAATTTAATAGTTAAATCAATTAACTATATTGAAACTCACCAAATTCACTTTGGATTGTTAATTGCTTTTTATGTGACTGCTTACAATACCCAATGATTTTGGCATCAATTCCAAATTCTTTTGATATTTGAATAATATTTTCAGCATGTTCTTTATTCAAATAAATCTCCATTCGATGTCCCATATTAAACACTTTATACATTTCGTCCCAAGGAGTACCCGATTCATTTTGAATTATTCTGAATAATTCAGGCAGTTCGAAGAGATTATTTTTTACAACATGCAAATTATCGATAAAATGCAAAACTTTTGTTTGCGCTCCTCCCGAACAATGTACAATACCATGAATATTCTTACGATGCTTATCTAATATTTTTTTCATTACTGGAGCATATGTTCGAGTGGGTGATAATACTAACTTGCCAGCATCAATACCCAATTTATCAATAGTATCGGTAAGTTTGTATTTGCCGGAGTAAATAAACTCAATAGGTACTGAAGGATCAAAGCTTTCGGGATATTTTCGTGCAAGGTATCTTGAAAAAACATCGTGACGAGCAGATGTAAGGCCATTGCTACCCATTCCTCCGTTATATTCTTTTTCGTAATTTGCTTTACCCGAAGATGCTAATCCAATAATTACATCACCATCCTGAATATTTGAATTATCGATTATATCAGATCGTAACATGCGTGTAGTAACCGTAGAGTCAACAATAATTGTACGAACCAAATCACCAACATCGGCTGTTTCGCCACCGGTTGAATAAATTGAGATTCCCATATTTCTTAAATCGGCCAATAATTCTTCCGTTCCAGAGATAATTGCTGAAATAACTTCACCCGGAATTAAGTTTTTGTTTCGCCCGATGGTTGATGATAATAAAATATTTTCTGTTGCACCAACACATAATAAATCGTCAAGGTTCATTACAATTGCATCTTGAGCTATTCCTCTCCAAACCGACAAATCGCCGGTTTCTTTCCAGTATAAGTATGCTAAAGATGATTTTGTACCTGCACCATCGGCATGCATAATATTGCAATACTTATCATCGCCACATAAAATATCCGGTATTATTTTACAAAATGCTTTTGGATAAAGGCCTTTATCAATATTTTTTATAGCATTATGGACATCTTCTTTTGATGCTGAAACACCTCTTATATTATATCGGGAATCTTGAGTCATCATTTTTTGGAATTAATAAAGTGCAAATTTAACAATTAGTTCGCACGAAATAAAATTATAGTATTGTAAGTATATAAATTAAAAATTCCCACCGAAGCGGGAACTTAAATTCTAATTTTTATATTTTAATAATATTATATGATAGAAAACAGATTAAGAAATGAAGTTAAAATTGTAAATTTATTTTTTATTTAAAAAGCAATATTATTATGAAACATTTATTATTAAAAGTAATTGTTATCTCTTTAGTGGCAATAAGTACTTTTTCTTCTTGTGAAAATAAGTCGGGAAATAAAGAAAAAGATTCATTTTCATTTGTATTTATTACTGATATTCATTTACAACCAGAAAAAAATGCAACTATTGGATTTAAACAAGCAATTGATTCAATTAATAAATTAAATCCTGATTTTGTTTTAACAGGCGGCGATCAAATTATGGATGCTCTTGGGCAATCATATCAACGTTCAGATTCGTTGTATAATCTTTACAATGACTTATCAAAAGAATTTAAAATGCCTGTTTATAATACTATTGGGAATCATGATATTTATGGTATTTATAGTAAAAGCGGAGCCGATAAAAACCATCCTGAATACGGAATAAAAATGTTTGAAAAACGAATAGGTAAAACATATTACTCGTTTATTCATAAAGGATGGAAGTTTATGGCTTTAAACTCAATTGTTGATACCAAAAAAAGCAAATACCATGGACTTATAGATAGTCTTCAGATTGAATGGATTAAAAACGAATTAAGCACAACGGATACCAATATGCCAATTGTTTTATTTACACATATTCCACTTTTTACAATTTATAAACAAAAATATTATGGAGCCACTCTAGCAAACGATTCATCGTTGGTGGTAATAAATGCAAAAGAAGTAGTTGAGCTATTTGATACTCATAATTTAAAACTGGTTTTACAAGGACATTTACACACTATTGAAGATATTTATGTTGATGGTACTCATTTTATTACTGGAGGGTCAATTTGCGGTAGTTGGTGGAATGGTTCAAATTATGGTTTTGAAGAAGGATTTATGTATATAACAATTAGTAATGACATATTTAATTGGAAATATGTTGATTATGGGTGGGATATTAAAAAATAAAAAAGTAGTCTTAATAGATTTACTAAGACTACTTTTTGCTTGAAAATTGAGAAATAAATTAGTTCTATTTCTGATTAATAATACGCATCCATTTTTCAGCTAATTGATACTCTCCTTGCATTGTTAATCCGTCAACTTCGGAGTTGTAGAATTCAATAGTTACGTTTGATTTATTTTTATCAATAAACGAAAATTCCAGAACAAGACGTTCTTCTTCAGTTTTGGAACTTTTTGTTTTTCTGATATTCGAAATTTTGCAATTTTGAACTAATGCTAAATCAATTACTGTACTTTGCTCATCTTTTTGAAGATTTGATGCATAATATAATTTTCTCGAAATCGAATCTATACCTATAGCATAACTATTCCATTTATCAAATTCAGTAATCTTGTTATTGTTTTTCTTTGCAAGATCCTGAATCAATTTTAATAATTTTTTACCCTTTTTTTTAGTATTTTCTAATAGTAGCACTGGTATTGCAATTAATCCAACAATTACAATACTCATTATTATTATTGATGTATCCATTTTTCCTAATTATTAATTTATTATAAACTATCCCTGATTCTTTATTAGGGCTTTAAAAAATATTTAATTGTGAAATAAGGAAAAAAATTACCAGAAGTAATGATATGGAAAGAGCAATACAATATATTCAAATCGATATTTCGTCTTTTTTGTACTTTGTATATATTGTGAAATTATATTTTCATTTAATACAAAAATGGATAGCTTCTGGAATGAGAAATCGTTTAAATGTTTTTTGAAATTTAAAGTGTAAATATTCGTGAGAATATTTGTTAGCTGCTCTTTTTGAAAATTGATACAGCTCCAATCAAATTTCTCAAATATTACATAATGCTTAGCATTACCTAAAGGTTCTTGTTGAATGTTTTGGTTTAATGAAGTACTGGTGAGGTTAATATAAACTATAAAAAACGAAAGTAGTATTAGTGTTAACTTAATAATATTTATTGTCGTTTTTTTCATTTTGCTATATTACCAAATTATTAATTGATAATGAAATTGTTTGTTTTAAGAATTTAGTGTTTTTTAATACTTAAATCTGGCAAGTGGAGCAATATCCTGACTGGCAAAATCATTATTTAAATATTTATAATATCCTGTAATAGCTATCATTGCAGCGTTGTCGGTTGTAAATTTAAATTCTGGAATAAAAGTTGTCCATTGATTTGTTTTGGCTTCATCAAGTATGGCATTACGAAGTCCTGAATTTGCAGAAACACCTCCGGCTATAGCAATATTTTTAATCCCAGTTTTTTTACTTACTGCAATTAGTTTATCCATTAAAATATCAACAATTGTATTTTGAATACTGGCACATAAATCGTTCATGTTTTCGTTTATAAAATTAGGATTCACTTTATGATTATCTCTAATAAAATAAAGAAACGAAGTTTTTAATCCACTAAAACTGTAGTCGAACTCTTTAATACGTGGTTTGCTAAAAGTAAAAGCATATTTATTTCCTTCTTGTGCATTTTTATCAATTAAAGGTCCACCAGGGTAAGGCAATCCGATAACTTTAGCACATTTATCGAATGCTTCGCCGGCTGCATCGTCAATGGTTTGACCAATAATTTCCATTTCGAGATAATTGTTAATTTTTACCAGCTGTGTATGTCCTCCCGAAACGAGTAAACAGATAAATGGAAATTCCGGAATAAGACGTTCGGCATTTTTTTCTTTAATAAAATGAACAAGCATATGTGCTTGTAAGTGATTTACTTCAACAAGAGGAATATTTAATGCGAGTGCAAATGATTTTGAAAATGAAGTTCCAACAAGTAATGAACCAAGTAAACCCGGTCCACGAGTAAAAGCAACAGCGTTAATCTCATTTTTATTGATTCCTGCTTGTTTTATCGCCATATCAACAACTGGAATAATATTTTGTTGGTGAGCTCTTGATGCTAATTCAGGTACAACTCCTCCGTAAGCCTTATGTACATTCTGGTTTGCAATAACATTAGATAGTAAATACCCATCCTGAATAATTGCTGCAGAAGTATCGTCACATGATGATTCTATTCCAAGTATTGTTATGCTCATTTATTATTGAGAATAAGAAGTATTTTATAAATATTTTTCTTTCTTTTGCGTTAATACATTAAAGTACAAAAGTATTAAAAAATTCTACAAAATATCGACCGTGTTTTTGCTTGCAATAATATTATTGCTAGGATTGGCTTATTTTATTCTTCAAAGCTCTCTTGTTCAGTCTTTTTTAGTTAGCCGAATAACAAATTCAATATCAAAGAATTTAAATGCGAAATTCAAAATTGAATCTGTTAATTTCAGTTTTTTTAGTAAGTTAATTTTAAGAAATGTATATATTGAAGATCAATTCAATGATACACTGCTTTTCTCAGAAAAACTTACAGTTAATTTTAAAACACTTGACAGAAAGTTGAAGATAATTGATATACAAAAAGTTGAGTTTGATCGTACTAAATTTTATCTGTATAAAGACACTACGAAATCAATAAATATTAAATTCATTACCGACCAGTTTATAAGCAAAGACACTGTAATATCAACAAAAGCAAAATGGCAAATTCAAATCCGAAATATCGAAATGCTGGAGTCGATGTTCAGGTATAGAACAAACAGGAAGACAAACATCCTGTTTGGTGTAGATTACAATAATTTAATTTGTAAAATACATAAACTAGACGTTCAAAATTTATCTGTAGAGAATGGAAACATTGATTTTCTAATTAAAAAACTTGAGGTTACTGAAAAGTCCGGATTCAATGTTTTTAGTTTTAAAGCAAATATGAGTATTGCTGAAGATCACATGAAATTTAATAATATTATTATCAGAACCGAAAATTCATATATTGTTTCAGATTCAATTTCTTTCCGTCAGCGTGATTTTGATGATTACAAAGATTTTGTAGCATTAATAAAACTTGATTTGGCATTTCAGGAGTCAAATGTTAGTTTTATCGATATCGGATATTTTGCTCCGAAACTTAAAAATATACCATTAAATGTGGGATTGTCGGGTTATATTTACGGACGCATAAATTCATTAAAAGGTAAAGATGTACGTTTTCAGGTTGGCAATCAAACCGAATTAATTACAGATTTCGATTTCAATGGCTTGCCCGATATAAATCAGACATATATTTTTGCAGATTTTAAAAAATTTACAACATACTCAGAAGATTTTGAACTCATAAATCGGTTTGTGAAACCTGATAAAAAAATAAAATTTTCTGAAAATTTAAAGAACCTGGGAAAAATTAGTTACGAAGGAAATTTCACTGGGTTTATCGATGATTTTGTAACCTATGGGAAATTTATTTGTGCATTAGGAAAGGCTTCAACAGATATCTCATTAAAACCAATTGAAGGAAAAAATCTTGCCATAAACGGTAAATTAAAAACTACAAATTTTAACATTGGAAGCTTAATTAGTAAAAATATTGGTAAAATTAGTTTCGAAGCTCAAATTGATGGAAAAATTGGAACAAATAAAACGATTGCCGCCAGAACAAATGGTATAGTTCATAATATTGAGATAAATAATTATGTTTATCAAAATGTAATTATTGATGGCTTTCTTACTGAAAAAAAATACGATGGTTTTCTTAAAATTTCTGACCCCAATATTGTTGTTGATTTTAGTGGAGGAATCGATTTTTCAAAACAGATTCCTGTTTTCAACTTTTCTGCAAATGTTCCTAAAGCCAATCTTTATAAGCTAAACATCGATAAAAAGGATTCAACCTCTTTATTGTCATTTGAAGTAAATGCAAATTTTTATGGAAATACAATTGATAACGCAATAGGTGGAATAAGTTTCAATAATACAAAATTGATTAAATTTAATAAGTTATTAGTTTTTAAAACATTAGTAATTTCTTCAATCCAGTTGTCAGATACGCATAGAATTGAATTGAAATCAGATTATATAGATGCATTATTGCTTGGGAAATACAGGTCAAAAACGCTGGGGCATTCTATAAAAAGTCTTTTTTTACATTATTTACCTGCTCTTATTAGTAATTCGTCCGATACTTTAGTTATGAATTACGAAAATAGCTTTAGTGCTGATATCCACCTTAAAAACACAAATCCTCTGACTAATGTTTTTATGCCTGAATTAAGTATTTCTAATAATTCTAAAATTGATTTTAAATTTAATGCAATTGAAAAAAGATTCTTTTTAAAAGCAAATACAGATACTATCAAATACAAAAGTATTAAATTCAATAATCTTGACATAGTAACCTTTTCAGATGATTCATTGTTTACAGCCATTACAAAATGCAAAAGTCTTTTCTTAAGTAATATGGAACTGGAGAACTTTAAAACAACTTCAATAACTAAAAGAAATGAAGTTAATTTTAAAGTAGACTGGAAAAACAATGCTCAATCATTATACCAGGGGAGGATTGTTGCTTCAACAACAATTGAAAAAAGAGATAAAAATTCTCCGGCATTATATAATATAACAATTTTCCCTTCAGATATTGTTGTTAATGATTCGTTATGGAGAATGAATAAATCGTTTATAAATATTGATACTACATCAATTCTAATTGATAATTTTATTGTTAATCACGAAAAACAGTTTATAAAAATCGATGGCATTATTTCTGAAAATAGCGAAGATAATTTGTATGCAGATTTTGGAAATTTAAATCTGGCTTATGTCAACTTATTTACAAAGAAAACAAGTATTAATTTTACAGGTTTCATTAATGGAAATGCAAATTTTTCAAATATTTATACAAGCCCTTTATTTAGCTCGAATATAGTTGTAAATGATTTCAAATTTAATAAAGAACATTATGGTAATACATACATTACCAGTAGTTGGGACGAAACTAAAAAAGGAATTAACATAAAAGCATATACTCAAAAAGAGGACGTGAAAAATGTTAAACTTGAAGGATTGTACTTCCCCCATAATAAAGGACTTGATTTCAATATTGAATTAGATATAGTTAAACTAAATCTATTAAATTCTTTCTTAGGGAGCTTTGCTTCAGATATAACTGGAACAGGCAGTGGAAATTTTATTTTAGAAGGAACTCTTGATAATCCTGAATTTTATGGAGATTTAAGCGCACAAAAAGCTACTATAACAATAGATTATTTAAAAACAAGGTATAATTTCACCGATAAAGTTTCAATTATTAAAAACTCAATCGTTTTTAATGATATTATAGCCTATGATAAATTTAAGAATAAGGCAATTACATCAGGATATGTAACATTTGGATCTAAAAAAAGTATTGATTATAATTTTACAATTAAACCAACAAATTTTCATGCTTTAAATACTACAGGTAAGGATAATAGCATGTTTTATGGAACAGCATTTATGTCTGGAATTGTTAATATTAATGGAAATATAGGAAATATTAATATTGATATATCTGGAAAAACAGAAAAAAATACGAAATTAAATATTCCAATATCTAAATCAGAAAGTATTGTTGAATCAAACTTTGTTACTTTTACTAATAAAGGAACTATAAACCAACCAGTTGCAGTCGATAATTATCAAGTAAAACTTTCAGGTTTTAGAATGAAT
>MENE01000028.1:0-401 GCA_001769005.1 Bacteroidetes bacterium GWA2_31_9b
ACTGAAGCCATTTGAGAGATAGATGATGCTCCGGAAGTTGTTTGACCCTGAATTTTATCGCATGCTTTCGCAATCCATTTTGGAGCAGCAATATAACCAATACGCCAGCCTGTCATTGCGTATCCTTTAGAAACTCCATTAACTATAATTACTTTATCGCGAATAAAATTAAACTGCGCAATACTTTCGTGTTTACCAACAAAATTAATGTGTTCGTATATTTCATCAGAAATAATGTAAATATCGTTTTTTGCATTTGCAACAACATCTGCAATCGCTTTTAACTCTTCTCTTGAATACAAACTACCTGTTGGGTTTGATGGCGAACACAAAAACAATACTTTGGTTTTAGGTGATATTGCTCTTTGAAGTTGCTCAGGTGTAATTTTAAAATTGTTGTC
>MENE01000028.1:494-7485 GCA_001769005.1 Bacteroidetes bacterium GWA2_31_9b
GCCTTTGTTTACCAATGAAAGAATAACATTTGCAAGAGAATGCTTTGCCCCACATGAAACAACTATCTGGTCAGTAGAATAATCCAGATTATTTTCTCGTTTTAGCTTTGCAGATATTGCTTTTAATAATTCAGGATATCCGGGAACTGGAGAATAATGAGAATAATTATCGTTAATTGCTTTAATTGCTGCATCTTTAATATGTTGAGGAGTATTAAAGTCAGGCTCTCCAACACTTAGATTGATTATATCAAATCCTTTTGATTGAAGTTCCCTGCTCTTTCTGCTCATTTCCAATGTTTGTGAAATTGCTAAACTAGCTACGCGATTAGATACATTTTCCATAATTACTTAAATTATAAAGGTTAATGCTTTTGCATCAACCAATAATTAAACTTGTTTTAAATTTTATGAATAATTTGTGACAACAAATATAAATCTTTTTAAAGTAAATATTTGTGTTGTAAAGCAACATTGAACAAAATGCATATTTATCATTCAACGATTTTTTTATTATCAGATTTAAAAACTTTGTTTAACTTAGTGTTCGTATAAAATTCATCCTTTTTACTCATTTTAAAAATATTTCTTATGACAGAAATTTATGAAATATTAAAATATACTTTACCTGCATTGATCGTTTTTTTAACAACCTGGATTATTATAAGATCCATGGTTAAAACCGAACAAAAAAGAAATTATTATGAAACGATCTCCCATAACCAAAGAATTACTACTCCAATAAGAATGCAGGCATATGAACGAATGACAATTCTTTTAGAACGAATATCGCCTGAAGCATTAATTATGCGAGTAAATAATCCAGCTCTTACAGCAAAACAATTTCAAACAGAGCTTTTATCGGTAATACGAACTGAATTTGATCATAATGTGGCTCAACAGATTTATATATCAACCCAAGCTTGGGAACTAATAAAAAATGCAAAAACTAGTGTTATTCAGCTTATTAATTCAACCGCCGCACTAATAAAACCAGATGTTCAATCAATTATCTTAAGCAGAATGATTCTTGAAGAACTCATGCAACAAGAAAAATCACCAGTAGCAATTGCTTTAGAATATTTAAAAACTGAAATAAAAGAGTTTTTTTAGTGGAATTATTTTAGCAAAACAATAATTAACGCTTAATTAGATAAAAATACAAACCCGTTGTTAACATAAAACTTTTGTTCAAAGCATTATCAGGCGGAGATATTGGATATAACATTATTTCAGAATCCTTTAAATTATATCGATTATCAACTGTACCGTTATCAATATTTATTAGTCCCTGACAATATCTGAAATCTAGAAATATATCAGCTTTCCGGCTAAACCTTCCTTGAACGCCAATTCCTGCAATTATTCCGGCATCAAAAGCAGATACATTTGAAGTAATATCTTCGTTTATGGATTTTGTTATTTCAAATCTTTTATAGTTCCCTTCAGTTTTTGCGGATAACAAATAAGCGCCATAACCTCCTGCATATACATATATTTCAGGATCTTTTGAAAATGCAAATTTCGCGAATATTGGTACGCTTATATAATTAAGATTGGTTTTCAATTCATAACTATTAAATTTTCCACCTTTCATCTCATAATTTAATTCCGCATTAACTGAAATCTTAGGAGTGAAAAACAGTGCTCCCGTAAATCCGATTTGAGGTGCAATCAATTTCGAAAATGGGTCAATAGCTTCATCACCCTGAATAGATGAAAGCAATACCCCCCCTTTAATTCCATAAGTGGGTGATTTATGCGGATTTTGTGACATTATATTATTAGAGAAAAATAATATAATAATCAGAAATTGTAAAATTAAATAAGAACCAACTCGCATAATTATATTATTAAAAATCTAAATTACAAAAAAAATAAATAAAATTGCCTATCAACTTATTGATAGGCAATTAAAACATACCGAGAAGAACTATTATTTTATTAATTCAACACTTCGTTTTACAAACTTAGTAAGATCTTCACCCTTTAACATATTGTTTGCAAGTAACGCTAAATCAATAAGTTGCTTTACTAATTTATTCTCTTTTCCTATTGATTCTAACAGTTCTTTCTTTTGAGCTTTTAAAGTATCAATATTCTTTTCAACATCAGCTAATTTATCTTTTTCTGCCTGGTTAATTTCTTCTTCCTTTTTACCTTTTTGTTCGGTTTTTAATTTTTCTACTTCTTCGGTAAAAGGTTTGATTTCATCTAGTAACTTAGATAATTTTGTTCCAGCTTTTTTATCTTTCTGTTCAGAAATTTTTGAAATAAGTTTGTGATTTGAGTTAATAACCAAATTATAACTATCAGGAATATTGCCATAGAAGCTCATTCCTCCGCTCATTGCAGCCATATCTTTCATACGACGCATAAATTCTGATTGAGTAATTATGATCGGATCGTCATTTTCTTTCATATTTTCGAATGAAACAGTAAATGAACCATTTTTAGGTAACTGGCTTTCGAACAATATAGTAAGTTGATCTTTCTCTTCAACCGATAAGTTTGATTCTTCAGTTTCGTCTTTTTTAATAAGATTATCAACCACATCAGAGTCAACTCTCATAAATCGTGAGTCTTTAAACTTTTGCTCAAGCTGATTTATAAAATGAGTATCCAATTGGCCATCCATCAATAATACATCATAGCCTTTATTTTTAGCATTCTCGATAAATGTAAATTGTTTTTCTCTATCGGTTGAATATAAATAAACCAATGTTTTATTTTTATCTGTTTGATTTTCTTTAATCAGTTTCTCATATTCTTCAAATGTAAAATATTTTGAATCTGTATTTTTTAATAACGTAAAATCTTTTGCTTTCTCGTAAAACTTTTCATCAGTAAGCATTCCATACTCAATAAATACTTTTAAATCGTCCCATTTTTGCTCAAACTGCGATCGGTCGTTTTTAAATATTTCTTCGAGTCTGTCGCCTACTTTTTTGGTAATATGGCTCGATATTTTCTTAACATTCGAATCGCTCTGTAAATAACTTCTCGAAACATTCAATGGAATATCTGGAGAATCTAATACTCCATGTAATAGAGTTAAAAATTCAGGAACTATTCCCTCAACAGAATCAGTTACAAAAACTTGATTTGCATACAATTGAATTTTATTTTTTTGTACTTCAATATTATTTTTGATTTTTGGGAAATACAAAATACCAGTTAAATTAAACGGATAATCAACATTTAAATGAATGTGAAATAATGGTTCTTCTTTAAATGGATATAGCTTATCGTAAAATGTTTTATAATCTTCATCGTTTAACTCAGTTGGTTTTCTTGTCCATAAAGGATTTGTATCATTTATTACATGATCCTTTTCAGTTACAACCTCTTTTCCATCTTTCCAGTCTTTTTCTTTTCCAAAAGCGATTTCTATTGGGAGGAAACGACAATATTTTTTTAATAACTCATTAATACGGTTTTCTTCAGCAAATTCTTTCGATTCATCTTCAATATACAAGATGATATCGGTACCACGGTCTGATTTCTCAAGCTCTTCCATTGAATATTCAGGACTGCCATCGCACGACCATTTAATCGCTTTTGCATCATCTTTATATGATTTAGTAATTATCTCGACCTTACTTGAAACCATAAACGATGAATAAAAACCTAACCCGAATTTTCCAATTATCGTTGTCTGATCTTTAAATTTAGTCAAAAATTCACCTGCACTTGAAAAAGCAATTTGATTAATATATTTATCCACTTCTTCATTTGTCATTCCTATACCACGATCGCTAACAGTGATTGTTTTGGCCTTTTTATCTAATGAAATTTTAATTGTTAAATCACCCAAATCGCCTTTTACTTCGCCCATTGATGAAAGCTTTTTAAGCTTTTGTGTTGCATCAATTGCATTTGATATTAATTCGCGTAAAAATATTTCGTGATCTGAATAGAGAAATTTCTTAATTATTGGAAAAATATTCTCTGTTGTTACTCCTATTTTACCTGTTTGCATATTTTTTATATTTTGAGTTATACTTATTTTTCAATGATTGCTTATTTTCAAAGTATGTGCCATTAGTTAAACCATGACAAATAGACAGGCAATAAATTTATTACAGTAATAAAAGATGCTATTATTACAGTTTGTGAAGATACTCAGAAAACAATTTTCAAGATTTCAAACACATTTAGGTAGTAAACCATTGTGGAAATAAAATATATATCAAAGCCACTAATGCAAATACAACAAAGAAAAAAATTATAAAAAGCTTTGTTATAAGCATACTTGAATGTTTTTTTAAAATAAAATTTTTCTGACTTAAGATTCCTTTTATATTATTCTCCAAACGAAGTAAAAAATTTTCATTCTTTTTAATAAAAGTATAAGCACCAAAATGAAATGCAGAAGAAACTAAGTTAATATTATCGTTATCAGAATATAGAATAACTTCAGTTTTTGGACTAATTTGTTTTATTTTTCTTAATACATCAATTATTTCAACAGGAGTTCCATTTTCATCCATCTCAAGTGCAGTAGAAACAAAAACTATTGATACATTTTTTTTGGTTAGTTTTATTCGATTAAAATCAGAAAAGAAATCTTTACTCTTTGAATATATCTGAATATTATAATTATTTACATCTTCAAAATTTGTTAAAACTTTACGTAAATATTCATCGTCATTATCGACAAAATATACATAAACATTATTTTTTAATATTCTGTTTTTCATTATAATTCAGACATTCAATTTTTAAAATTAAGCTATCTTATAAAAGAAATCAAGTGAAAAAGATAAAAGAAATTGTTTTGAACTTCTTACTTTTAAAACAATAATTGAATCAAGTTTATAAACTATGTTTATTTGTCTCCTTTAACTTCAATATCATTAAATAAATTCCATTTTCCTTTTTTAAATTTCAAACCATCGTACGAAAAATCGGGACCGTAAAACTCGTAAATCCCGACTAAATTTGGTTTTGAAGGTGATAAATGATCGAAAACTATCATTTCTAATTTTTGATCATAATTTAAAGTCATGTTTGCTCTAACATTAAACTCGAATATTAATCGAGTATAAAATTGATTGGGCTGATTAAAAATAGTTGCACCAAAAACAGGTTGATCAATTTTATCAAAAAACAATACATCAACAATTTTCTTTTTTGTTGATAAATTATTAAGGTCAGATGCAAGCAAAGCGTAATAAGTAATACCTTTGTATTTCGTTTCAACAATTTTATAATACAATGCACCGTACCAATTAGAACAATTTAAAAGTGCACGTTCTGGGTTTTTAATTTCGTTTGATTTATCTACTAACTCAAAAACCAGGTTTTGTTTTTTCTTTTTACTTGAATAATGAATAAATCCAAAATATTTATGTGTTCCATCATTTAATGGAATATTCCACGTATATATATTCAATTTTTTATCGGACGATTGTATTAATCCAATATTCTTAACTGAACTAAGCGGGTTATTGAATGATTCTACTTTACCTAAATATGATTTTATAATTTCTATTACAGAATTGTTTAATTGAAGTTTGTTTTCATCTTGTTGCTCGTTGATTATATTGGAAAAACAATTATTCAGACTATCTGTAATCACTAACAAATCAGATTTTTGAGCAAAAATCAAATTAACTTTAAGTGAAAGAATCAAAAAAAACAAAACAGGTTTTAACAAAAATATTTTTGATTTAATAAACATAAACATTCCCTTTAAAAATTATTTAAGTGATTGATTAATAGAATCAATTAATATACTACAGGCTTTTTCGATCTGAGCATCGGTAATAATGAGTGGAGGTGCTATTCTGAAAGCATTATCGCAAAATAGAAACCAATCTGTTATTAATCCTTTTGTGATAGCGGTATCAATAACTTTTTTAACCTGATTAAAACTATCAAGCTCCACTGCCATAAATAATCCTGTACCTCTAATTTCTTTTATAGCATTATGTTTCAGGTATTTTCTGAATAAAATTTCTTTAGATTTAACTGAATGAATAAGATTTTCATCTAAAATAACATCCAAAGAAGCAATAGCAGCAGCACAAGAAACAGGATGTCCTCCGAAAGTTGTAATATGACCTAAAATTGGATTTGTTTTAAGGCTTCCCATTATTTCATTTGATGAAACAAATGCACCCAATGGCATTCCTCCTCCCATTCCTTTTGCAATAGTCAAAATATCAGGAACAACACCATATTTCATAAAAGCGAATAATTTACCCAATCGACCAAAGCCTGTTTGAATCTCGTCAAATATTAGTAATGAATTCCTTTCAGTACATTTTTTACGCAGTTCGTTTAAAAAATTATTTTCAGGAACTACTACTCCAGCTTCACCCTGAACTGGCTCAACAAGTACACAAGCAGTTTTATCAGTTATTTTTTCAATATCTGAAACATTATTAAATTCGAGAAAACGAATATCTGGTAAAAGTGGCCTGAACGAGTTTTTAAACATTTCGTTACCCATTACGCTTAAAGAACCATGAGTACTTCCATGATATGCATTTTTAAAAGCAACAATTTCAGTTCTACCTGTATATCTTTTTGCAAGTTTTAATGCTCCTTCAATAGCTTCGCTTCCAGAGTTAACAAAGTATACTGAACTTAAACTCTGAGGGATTAATCCGGCTAACTTTGATGCGTATACAACTTGTGGTGACTGAATGTATTCGCCATAAACCATTAGATGCAAGTACTTATCAACTTGATTTTTAATTGCTTCAACAACCTTTGGGTGCCTGTGGCCTACATTACTAACAGAAACTCCGGAAATTAAATCGATGTATTCTTTGTTATTTATATCATACAAATAAATTCCTTCAGCCTTTTCAATTTCTAATTGTAAAGGAAAATCAGATGTTTGCCCAACATGTTGAAGAAATAATTGCCGTTGTGTAATCATAAAATATGGAATAAAAAAAAGGGGCTAACCCCAATTTTAAAAAATTTTGTTTGGATTATCTTCCCATTTGGTTAATGTCACTCATAAATTGCTCTT
>MENE01000028.1:7495-8895 GCA_001769005.1 Bacteroidetes bacterium GWA2_31_9b
TCCTATGGGTATGATTTTATTGCCTTCGTTGTTTTTCATATAAACAGAATTGTCTTCTATTCTGATTATTTTGCTTACATTGATTATAAATGAACGGTGAACTCGTTTGAAAAAATTGGATGGCAACTGATTTTCAATAGATTTCATTGTAAAATGAATTGTGAACTTCTCGTTAAACGAGTTAATAATAACATAATTTTCAAGAGCCTCAATCCATAATATTTCATCGTATTTTAAACGTACCAATGCCGAATTTTTCTTAATAAAAATCTCGTCAATTTGCTTGTGTTTTTTGGTTTCGAAAATATTTCTTGCTTTAATTACTGCTTTATAAAATCGACTATATGTAATTGGTTTAAGTAAATAATCGGTTACATCATAATCGAAAGCATTAATAGCATACTTCTCTTTTGAAGAAATAATAATTACCTGAGGAAGATTTTTTAATGTATTTAAAAAATCAATACCATCCATCATTGGCATTTCAATATCCAGAAAAATCAAATCAATTTCATCTGAAAAAATATCGGATTTATTTATAGCTTCAATCGCATTTTGAAAAGAATATTTGATATTCAGAAACTCTGTTCTGCTTGCAAATTCTTCAATTACGCGTCTTGAAATGGCATCATCATCAATAATAATACAATTCATACATTTAATATATGGTTAATCAAATATAATAAATATTTAAAGAAATGGGAAATAATTTAATTTTTAAAAGTACATGAAAATACAAAAAAGATTGATTAAATGTTCATTTTCTTAGATAAAAACTTTTTATAAGCAATTCTGGTTTTCGAAGAGTTTGCTTTAACCAGCTTAACATTATTTCATCCTTTTCTGTATCTGACAACTGCCAAATGATTTCTGACTTCCGAAGTTTTGTTGTTAAATCGTAAAGAACAATTGCAGCTGAAACAGAAATATTGAAACTTTCGGTGAATCCAAACATAGGGATTTTTAAATATTCATCAGCATTTTCAAGCACTATATCAGAAAGACCATTGATTTCAGTACCAAAAAATAAAGCCGTTTTACCTTTAGATAGGTCGAAATGTTCTAAATCAACATCATTTTTATGAGGAGAGGTTGCAATTATTCTATATCCATTATTTTTTAAATGGTGTATGGTATCAAGGGTATTATTTTCTTTGTTTTTATATTTATTTATGTTTAGCCAATTTGATGAACCTAAAGTTACATCGGGATTCAGCTGATAAACATTTTTATTTTCAATAACATGAACATCTTGTATTCCAAAACAATCAGCTGTTCTAAGCACAGCACTTGCATTCTGCGACTGAAAAATATCTTCAAGAACAACGGTAATATATCTAGTCCTATTATTCAGAACATTTTGAAAATTCTGATACCGTTCTTCTAATACGAATTTTTTT
>MENE01000029.1:0-1432 GCA_001769005.1 Bacteroidetes bacterium GWA2_31_9b
ACATATAGGGTAGTTTTGAAATTAAAGTAATTTAAATATCCTAATGGATATAAAGTACTCACCCTATATAAACTATTCTTCTTTTTGTTGCATTTGTTGTATATAGATTGCTTTTTTAAGAAGTTCTCTTTTTCGAACGGATGGTTTAGTAAACGCTTGTCTTTCTCTTAACTCCTTAACAACACCGGTTTTTTCGAATTTTCTTTTAAACTTCTTTAACGCTCTTTCGATGTTTTCGCCTTCTTTTAATGGTACTACTATCATAATTGTATTCAAATTTTTATTGAGCCGCAAAAATATTAATTTAAAACATACTTTTCAAAAATTATCAATAAATTTTTTATTTATTTATTGATTTATTGATAATGAGAATAATACAGAATCGATTTTTCTCACTCTTTATATTTAATAAATATACATTTAAAATTTTCGATTGTCAAAATTATTATCAAAATAATTATTTAATATCAATATAAGGTTTGATTTTCTTATAAACTTCTTTTGAAATTAAATTGTTTATTACCAGTTCTTCTATTGATTTAAAATCACCATTTAATTCTCTGCATTTTAGTATTGCTTGTACCTGGTATTTATTTAAATAAGGGTGTTTAATTAAATCTTTATATTCTATTGTATTTAAATTCATTTTTAATAAAAGTGAAGTATCAATGCTTATTTGATTTATAAACAGATTGTATCTTGTAGTATCCATCCCATATACTTCGAAAAGTTGTTCTTTGTAAACAAATCCACCTAAACGAGTTCTGTATTTTAAAATCCTTTTAGCAAAAGATTCTCCTACTCCAGATAATGCTACCAATTCTGAATCAGATGCTGAGTTTAGCTCAATATTTAATACTTTGGGACTATTATAATCTTTGTTTTTAAAAGTATTATTATAGTACTCTTTATTATTTATGAGTATATAGTTCTGAAGCACATTATATTGTTCCTTAGTTACACCATAAATTTTTAATAGATCTTCTTTCTTGGAAAATTTACCTCCTTTATTTCTATAATTCATAATGGTATTTGCCTGACTCTGACTAAAACCTAGCTTCAACAAGTCTTCTATTGAAGATAGATTCGGGTCAAAATTAAATAAGATATCAGGCTCTATCCATTCTTTATTTGTACTTTTTTCTTGATATCTATATTTTGAATCACTGTTTTTTAATGATAAAGATTTCTCAAAAGTTTGTACTTCGGATATAAGTTCTTCATTATTCTCAAAAATTGGTTCAGAATATGATTGGTTTAGGAGTAAGTAACGAAAAATCATAACAATAAGTACTATTGAAATAAGAACAATTATTCCATAACGTTCTTTTTGAGTAAATGAAAAATATTCTTTTAATCTTCTATTTAGCATTCATTTTGGATTTAATTTCTAAATATATCTAATTAGTAAATAAAGTTGAACAATTTAAAG
>MENE01000029.1:1466-1760 GCA_001769005.1 Bacteroidetes bacterium GWA2_31_9b
GAAAAGGCAGAGTTTCTTGCTCTGCCTTGAAATAAAATGATAATATTTATTATGCAATATCAATCTCTTTAGAAAGATAAATGTCCTGAATTGCATTAAGAAGTTCTACTCCTTCTTTCATTGGTCGTTGAAAAGCTTTACGTCCTGAAATTAATCCCATTCCACCAGCTCTTTTATTAATAACCGCAGTAGCAACTGCATCGGCTAAATCTGATGCTCCTTTTGATTCACCACCTGAATTTATTAAACCAATACGACCCATATAATTGCTAATTACCTGATAACGGGTTAAAT
>MENE01000029.1:1835-5724 GCA_001769005.1 Bacteroidetes bacterium GWA2_31_9b
AGTATGATAATCTACCCCGTCTTTTTTAAATCCGTCGTTTCTGGTATAACACCACAATACAGTAGCCATTCCAAGTTCATGAGCGCGTTCAAATGCTTCTGAAACTTCAAGTATCTGACGATTTGATTCATCAGATCCAAAATAAATTGTAGCTCCAATTGCTTTTGCTCCTAAATTCCATGCTTCTTCAACTGTTCCAAAAAGTATTTGATCATACTTATTTGGATATGTCATTAGTTCATTGTGATTAATTTTAACGATAAATGGTATTTTATGTGCATACTTTCTCGAAACTGAAGCTAATCCTCCAAAAGTAGATGCTACAGCATTGCATCCACCTTCAATTGCTAATTTTACAATATTTTCAGGATCGAAGTAAGCAGGATTTGGGGCAAATGAAGAACCTGCTGTATGTTCAATACCCTGATCAACAGGTAATATTGACAAATAGCCGGTACCAGTTAATCGACCATGATTATACATTTGTTCTAATGAATTTAAAACTTGAGGAGTTCTGTTCGAGTGATATACAACTCTATCGATATAATCAGGACCTGGAAGGTGTAACTGACTCTTATCAACGGTTTTACATTTATGTTTTAAAAGATAATCTGCATCTTTACCCAACAATTCTACAATTTTATTATAATTCATGATCTTTAAAAATTAAAATGTTTATACTCTTCTACAAAATTATAAAATTTATTACACTTATAGAAATTGAAAAATCTAAGTATGTAGAAATTATTTTTATTTTAGAATGGATACCCAATACCAATATTAAAAGTTAGGTCGTTATCAACGAATCCTCTATTACCTATAATCCAACGTTGGTCTGCTGGGAGTGAAGGATCGCGAAGCTTAAGACCAACATCAACACGAAGAATAACAAATGATAAATCGAATCGAAAACCTATCCCTGAACCTAAAGCAATTTCTTTGTAAAATTCATTTATTTTAAATTGTGCACCATCCCTGTTATCAGGAATTATTGCCCAGATATTACCAGCATCAAGAAAAAGGGCTCCTTCTAAAACCCAAAATAATTTAAACCGATATTCTATATTTGCTTCAAGCTTAATATCAGCTGTTTGATTTGGGTAATTTGAAATTGTATCGCCGCCACTATAAGACCCTGGACCAAGCGATCGAACTCCCCAAGCACGAATGCTATTTGCTCCACCCGAAAAATATTTTTTTTCGAAAGGTAAGGCAGATGAATTCCCGTAGGGTAATCCTGCACCCATAAAAATGCGATAAACAAAATTGTTTGTTTCGTTAAGAATTTGATAATAGCGAAAATCAATATCAGATTTAACAAACTGAGAAAATGGAAGTCCAAAAATTTCATAACTTCCATCTACTGTTGGTGCGTCGGTTAATTCTTTTACAACTGTAAGTAAGTTACCAGAAATTTCGGTGTTTAACCTGAAATAATGAAAATCCTTATTTTTCTTTATTTGTTGATTGTTATATATAAAACTATAATTTGTAACGGAAACCAAATGATTTTCATAGCTTGATGACAACAGCGTTTTTTCGATATATTCTTTAAAATCTTCAGTAATATAGGGTAATTTAACAGCATTTAATTCCACCAATCGAAGTATATGTTTATTGTATTTATTTCCATCCCATGTGTATCCGTAGGCCATATTTGCAATTGTACGCTGATAATCGGGCCTAACCTGGTAATTATAACCAACAGAAATGTGTGTTTTTGGCTTATAATTTTTACTAAATTTTTCGGCAGTGAAAATTGGAAGAATAAATTTTGGAATACTCATTGTAATATCACCACCCAATTCGGTTGTATTGTTTAAGCCTCTAATCTGTTCATTTAGTGTTTCAACTGAACCATTAATCTTAAAATCGAGAATTTCTGCTCCACCAAAAAAACTTTTGTTTTGATATAGTAAATTACCTCCAACACCTATATTTCCTGAAGAGTTTGTTCCCTGAAGTTCAACTGTGTATGATTGTAAACTAAATTTTGTTAATTGAATTGAACAATCAATGTATCCAATATCGATACTATCGTTAACTAATTCGGGAAGTTCTTTGAATTGAATATTAATAAGTTTATATAACCTTAACGAATTTAAATGCTGGTAAGTACTATTTAAATTATTTAAACTATAAAACTCCCCTTCTTTTAAAAAATTTGATTGTGAAATAATTTTATTACTTGAACGTTCACCTTTTTGTTTTATAAAATATATTCCATTGTAATATGTTGTATCAAAACTATTAAAATAATCTTGTTTTAATGATAATGCTTTACGAGGATCAAAATTACTATATACAAACAGCTTATTAATTATATATTTTTTATGGTTTGATTTTATATTTTTACTTAAGGAATCTACTTGTTGATATTTCTTAACAAGTAAAGTAAGATTTACAGAAAGGTTTTGTGCTGAACTATCCGCATGAAAATAAATATATTGTTTATTAAAATTAAAGTATCCTTTTTGCTTGAGAACTGTTTCAATCCTCACTCGTTCTTGTTGTAAAACATCTCTATCGAAATTTTCATTAATTTTAATTAATGAATTCCTGCTATCATTAATTATTATTGGCTCAATGCCTTTGTCATCAATTAGATAATTTATTTTTTGGATTTTATATGGTAAGTTTGGTTTTACAAAATAATAAATTTTTGCTTTTTTTCGATTATATATAACAGTATCAGAAACTTCAGAGTTATAATATCCTTTAGTTTCTAAAAATGATTTTAGCTGAGTTTTTGATTTTTCTGTAAGGTATTCATCAAAAAGTATTGGTTCCTCACCAATTTTACGAAGCCAATTACTTAATCCTTTTTCTTTTTGAAGGTTTGACATGTTATAAAGCCAAAGATGAAATCGTAAACCAAGTATTCTTTTGTTAGGTTTTTGGCGTATATATATTTTCAGTTCTTCCTTTTTTAAATCAGATTTAGAAATCCTAACTTTTGATTTATCGAGTAAATATTCGTTTCCTGCTACGTGCCTTGCAGGATTACAAGAAAATAACATGTTAAAAATCAATAGGTATATTGATAATCTGCAAAAACGAAAAATTTTTTTTACGAAACTAATCCTTTTCAAGGCTTTAATTTTATTTATCTTTACTCAAGTATATAAAAACGGACAAATATGATTAGCAAAAATAAAATTAAATTCATTAATTCTTTAAAAAAAAAGAAATACCGTGAAATTCATCGCATTTTTTTTGCTGAAGGGGAAAAATTAGCTGACGAACTGATAAAATCGAATATTAAAATAACAGAGATTCTTGCTACCAAAAACTGGTTAGATGAAAACCAAAATAAACTTCAAAATATAAAGATCGAGACAACTGAAATAACTGAAAATGAACTGGCATCAATTAGTTCATTATCCACTCCAAATAAAGTTATAGTATTAGCAGAACAACCTGAATATGATTATAAAAGTGAAGCTATTGAAACCAAACTAAGTATTTTGCTAGATAATATAAGCGATCCGGGGAATTTAGGAACAATTATTCGTATTGCAGATTGGTTTGGAATTGAAACTATTTTTTGCACACCGGAGAGTGTTGATTTGTATAATCCCAAGGTTGTTCAGTCGACAATGGGCGCAATTTGCAGAATTAAGGTGCATTATACCGACTTTTATAAATTAATTGAAGAGTATAGAGGAATAAAAGATTTTAATATATATGGCACCTTACTTGATGGAGAAAATATATACAATGAAAATTTATCGCAAAAAGGATTTATAATAATGGGAAGTGAATCGCACGGAATATCAGAAAAAATTCGTCCATTAATAAATAAGAAGCTCTTTATACCAAATTTCTCAAGTGGTAAAGCTACTTCGGAGTCGTTAAACATATCAATAGCAACAGGAATAGTTTGTTC
>MENE01000029.1:5832-7792 GCA_001769005.1 Bacteroidetes bacterium GWA2_31_9b
GGAAGAAACTACATTTCTAGTACCAACAGAATATTTTACTTCGGTTGATAGCTTGAAATAAGCCAAATAAAAATCGAGGCCAAAACCAACTTCGTAATAAATATCAAATGGTTTTAGTTTAATATAAATTCCTTCATCGTCGTTAAATTCTTTATTTCGGGCCATATCATTACGAATATTTACCCCTCCGATTAAATATGGTCTGTAGTTTTTAATTCTATCGGCTTTATACTTTATTAAAAAAGGTAAATCAATAAATGTTGATTCAATATTCATTTCCTTCTCAACAATTTTATTTTGATTATAAAATAAAATATTTCTTTGACCTAAGGATATTCCAGGCAAAAATCTAAAATCAAAATTATCTGTTAATCGTAAACTTGAAACTACAGATACATGAAATCCTGGAGAAAGATTATTAAGTTCAGGAATAAGAACTGTAGAGTCAGCCCCATAAGGTGCTAAAGATGAATTTATTCCAAAATCCATTGTATTAAATCCAATGGTAAATCCAAAGTGAATTATTTTGTGATCAACTTCCTGATAATTTAAATTAATTTCTTTTTGAGCTATAGTTAGCTTAGAAATATAAATAAACACAAGAAGTAGCAGAATCTTTTTCACTTATATGAATATTGATTTTTAAAACGCACTATTTGCAAATATAGTATTCTATTTAATATCTGATTTTTATTTTTCTGCAATATAAATTGATGCAATACCAAAGCTAAGTTGCTTTACGATACAATTCACAAAACCTATTTCTTTTAACATTAAGCTGAATTTCTGATAATCGGGAAACTGAATTACAGACTCAGGTAAATAAGAATAAGCTGATTTATCTTTAGAAACAATTTTTCCGACAAAAGGTAGAATCTGTTTAAAATAGAAATTATAAATCTGTTTTACAGGAAATTTCTGAGGATTGGAGAACTCTAAAATAACTACTTTCCCTTTTGGTTTTAATACCCGAAACATTTCAGATAATCCTTTTTCGAGATTTTCAAAATTACGAACTCCAAAAGCAACTGTAATTGCATCAAAATAATCATTTTCAAATTGAAGATTTTCAGAATCACCAACCTGAAGGCTTATTTTATGTTGAAGGCCTTTGCGTTCCACTTTAGCTTTGCCTATACGCAACATTTCTTCCGAAATATCAATACCAATTACCTTTTCGGGATTTAAACGTAAAGATTCAATGGCAAGGTCGGCTGTACCCGATGCAACATCGAGAATATGTTTTGGAGAACTATTTTTAAGATAATTAATAGCTTTTCGACGCCAAATCTTATCAATACCGAGCGACAGGAAATGATTTAAAAAATCATACCTATAGGCAATTTTATTAAACATTTTGGCGACTTGTTCCTTTTTGCCCGCGTTTTGATCGTTATATGGCTTTATCACACGATTTTATAATTAATCTTCTTTTAACAGATTTTCCAAAGCATTTTCGTATATCTTCTTAATATCGGCTACAAAACCATACGAATTATCATCAATTCTGAATTCCGATTTTGTAACATGACCAAGGGCAGAAAATGGAACTTTTTGTTCTAACATAAAATCAATAAAATGATCTTCGTTCGATGGAGAAACAGTAACAACAACACGACTTTGAGCCTCACCAAACAAGAATGCATCTTGACGTACTTCTGCATCTGAAGTAACATCGAATCCGAAACCACGCACCATGGCCGATTCAACAATAGTAACAAACAAACCGCCATCGGAAACATCGTGTGCAGAAAGTACAAGATTCTTTTTAATTAATCCTTTAATTGCTTCCTGAACATCAAATTCCTCATCAAGATCAAAATAAGGAACTGGTGAACGATCAATATTATGAATATAGTTTAAATATTCAGATGAATTAATATCATTGCGCGACTTACCAATAAGATAAATCATATCTCCTTTATTTTTAAAGGCAATTGTCATTTGGTCATTTTTATTT
>MENE01000029.1:7799-8228 GCA_001769005.1 Bacteroidetes bacterium GWA2_31_9b
AGCCAATCATACCAATTGTAGGAGTTGGATGAACAGGTTCTACCTTTCCATCAATCGACATTTGGTTATAAAAACTAACGTTCCCGCCTGTAACCGGAGTATTAAATTTACGACAAGCATGACTCATTCCTTTAATTGCATGTACAAATTGCCAATAAACTTCAGGGTTATATGGATTTCCAAAATTCAAACAATTGGTTATTGCTAGTGGAACACCACCTGAGCAAACAATATTTCGTGCAGCTTCAGACACAGCAATTGATGTACCTTTTTCAGGATCAGCAATAACATAACGAGAGTTGCAATCAACAGTCATTGCAATTGCTTTATTAGTACCTTTAATGTTGTATAATCCAGCATCTGATGGAAAGTTAGTACTCATATTTCCTGTTCCCACCATGGTATCGTATTGTTCAATTACCCATTTTT
>MENE01000029.1:8295-10439 GCA_001769005.1 Bacteroidetes bacterium GWA2_31_9b
ATGATCAATTTTAAATTTCTGCAGTTCTTTAAAATAAGCTGGCTCTTTGTATTCTCTTTCGTATACAGGAGCTCCACCACCAAGAACAAGAGTAGATGCAGGAACTTCGGCTACTAGCTCGTTATTCATATAAAAGTAAAGTTTATCATCTTTAATTACTTCACCAATAATTGCACAATGTAGATCCCATTTATCGAATATTTTTTCAACAATGCTTTCTTGACCTTTGTTAACAACAACTAACATACGTTCCTGCGATTCAGATAATAAAATCTCGAATGGATGCATGTCTTGCTGACGTAATGGAACTTGATCAAGGTAAATTTTCATACCATGCTTGCCTTTTTCCGACATTTCTGAAGTAGAACAAATAATTCCGGCAGCACCCATATCCTGCATCCCAACCACAGCTCCAGTTTTATTTAACTCAAGAGTTGCTTCAAGCAGTAATTTTTCCATAAATGGATCACCAACCTGAACAGAAGGTAAATCTTCAGCAGAATTCTCATTCAATTCAGCCGATGCAAAAGTAGCACCATGAATACCGTCTTTACCGGTAGATGAACCAACAATATAAACAGGATTTCCAACACCTTTAGCAATAGCAGAAATCATTTCATCTTTTCTCATGATTCCAACTGACATTGCATTTACCAAAGGATTTGTATTATAGCATTTGTCAAAATATACTTCACCACCTAAAACCGGTATTCCAAAAGCATTACCATAATCACCAATGCCTTTAACCACACCTTTAAGATGCCATTTTGTACGTTGCAATTTCAAATCACCAAAACGTAATGAGTTAAGTTGAGCTACCGGCCGTGCACCCATTGTAAAAATATCACGGTTTATGCCTCCAACTCCAGTTGCTGCTCCTTGGTATGGCTCCACTGCTGATGGATGATTATGTGACTCTATTTTAAATGCACAGGCTAAACCATCGCCAATATCAACCAGTCCGGCATTTTCTGTTCCGGGTTCAACTAAAAGTTGTTTACCTGTTCGTGGTAAAGTTTTTAACCATTTTATTGAGTTTTTATACGATGCATGTTCAGACCACATTACAGAGTATACACTTAACTCTGTAAAATTTGGTGTTCGACCCAAAATTTCTACAATTTTATTATATTCTTCGGGCAATAATCCTAATTGTTCAGCGGTTTTTACTGTAACTTCCATTGTTCAAAAACTTTATATTAATTAGTATGTGGTTAAAGACTCAACAAATATAAAGAACAAAAAAATCATAACAGCATTTTATTCATTTTTTTAACTAAACAAAAAATGTTGAAATCTCATATACATGAGTAATAATAATAGTTTAAATGAACAGATTATAAATAATAATTTTTTGTACTTATTATTTTATTAATTTTATGATTTAAAAAATACTTAGATAGCTTTAATTTAAAAGATCCTAAAATAATTTAATTTCAATAATATGAACAGAATAGCATTAATAACAGGAGCAACATCAGGAATAGGAAAAGCAACTGCTTTAAAACTTGCACAAAATAACTTTGATGTAATAATTACCGGTCGCCGAATTGAATTGCTCGACGAACTTAAAAAAGAAATTAAAGAAAACCAATCGGGAAGAGTTCATATACTTCACTTCGATGTAAGAGATAAAGTACAAGTTATTCATGCAATTGACAATTTACCAAACGAATGGAAAAACATTGATGTTTTAATTAACAATGCTGGACTTGCTGTTGGATTAGAGCACCTTGACGAAGGGAATATTGATGATTGGGAACGAATGATTGACACCAATATTAAAGGATTATTATACATGACTAAGAAAGTTTCCCCAATAATGATTGAGAAAAAGCACGGACATATTATTAATATTGGTTCAACTGCAGGAAAAGAAGTATATGAATTTGGAAATGTATATTGCGGGACTAAACATGCTGTTGATGCAATAACAAAAGGAATGCGAATTGATATGCTTAAACATAAAATTAAAGTAACATCAATTAATCCTGGAATGGTTGAAACCGAATTTTCATTAGTAAGATTTAAAGGAGATAAAGATCGTGCTGAAAAAGTGTATAAAGGATTTAATCCTCTAATTGGTGAAGATATTGCTGATGCAATCTTATATGTTTTAACACGGCCTGAGCATGTTTGTGTAA
>MENE01000030.1 GCA_001769005.1 Bacteroidetes bacterium GWA2_31_9b
TTATCTCCATATAACTATGTAAACAACAATCCGATTAATATCATTGACCCTGATGGAAGATTTATGATAGATGATTGGTTACACTCACACTATTACGGTGGAGCACCATTACCAGTTATTGATGGCCCCGGTGGTGGGCAAAACTATGACCCTCCTGCATATGATATGGATGGGAACTATATTGATTTTAGTGTTGGTAAAACAAAATATGGAACTGCAAATGGTGGTGGATATTGGTTAAACATATACTATGAATACACTACAACATCTACTTCTCCAAATGGAGAAAACACAGAAGTTGTTATCTCATATGGTTGGGAATCTGAATATGTTCCTGTAAAGACTGATATTGCTCAAGATAAGAATAATGCACAAAAGAACGGATATGAAGATGGATACTTTTATGTAAATGGTGATAAATACGGCATTAAATTAATCATTGAAGGCTCTATGAGTTTTGGACCACAGATAGGAGCTATTTTTAAAGGATTGCTAAGTGGTGAAGGAGCAAGTTTTAAAGTTGCAAATGTTGAAGGGAGTACTACATTTTATTTTGATATAACAAACTTTGTAACTGAAAATGGACAAGCGTTTGGATTTACTTCTGAATCTTGCAATGTTAATTACTCTACAGAAGTAAATAGTGCGATTTTCGGGGTAGAAAACTCTAGTACTTATGGAGTTACAGAACATCCTGTATTTGCTGAAAATTCTACAACTACTACTATACTTGGAAGTATTGTTTTTGACCCTGAAAATAGAACGGTAAATTTTGAGTTTGGTGGAGAAGTAAATGCTATTCTTATTGGCTTAGGATATACCACAAGTATTCAATTTTATTCAATACCGTAAAAGCTATGAGAAAGGAAAAAATACTTTATATTGTGAGCTTCATAGGTATTATTCTATTTATACTAGGAATAGCATTTACCCTATACTTCTCACATGCGTTATTAAATGGTGGAAATATGATTGTTTCTTTGGTAGTGCTAATTATTTTATTTATACCATATGCAATATTGAAAAAGAAGTGTAAACTTTATATTAGAAAATATGATATAGAGTCTAAAAATACTATTCTAATTTATTTAGTTCCTTTTTATTGTTTGTATTATTTTAAGAAGAATATTATAAAAGCAAATAAATAGGATGAGATTTTTGTTTTATATAGGAGTGTTGAGCTGGATAATTTTAATTTTAACTATAATATTCCTATACATTATAAAAGATTTATTTTTTAGTGCTTGGGATATTGATGTTAATATATTATTGTGTATAAGTTTTATTTGGATTACTTCAAATGCAATAATATTTCATTATGACATTAAATATCTAAAAAGGATAAAAAGAGAAAGAAACATTCCGTTTCTTTTTACCAATCCAGTTTATTATCTGGGTTTATTTAAAAATGGTTTAAAAAAAAACAATAATAATATGAATATACTTAAAAGTACAATATTTATTTTGTTGGCTACGCTTTTTATCCCGAGTTGCAGTCATAAAGAGAATGTTTATTTTAGAGATGGAGAATTAGAAAATTTAGTTTATATAAATAAATACTTTGGATTAACAATACAATTTACAGATAATTGGAAAATAGGAACTATTAATGAAAATAAGGAGTTAGAAAAAAAAACAATTAATTTAATCGCCAATGATAATGAAGAAATAAGAAATAATGCATTTAGATTAATGAAAAAAAATGCTATTTTATTGAATTTGAAAAACATAAACGATAGTTCATCGATTATTATTGGGGCAGAAGATATTAAAGGAAGATTAAGACCTAAGAATAATAACAAATATTTTGTTGAATTAAAGAGTGTATTAAATCAAACTCACTTAAATTATAAATATTTAAACCAGATTGATAATTCGGATATCTCAGATAATATAAAGTGGGGTATATTACAAACGAGCTTTAATAACGAAGTTTATCAAGATTTTTATATAACAATGTATAAGGAGTATTATATAGTTATTATTTGTACTTATGATACAGAAGTGCAAAAAAAAAATCATGAACAAATAATTAAAGCAATAAAAATGGATAAACCTTAGCTCCGGATAACCGCTAACGCGCGTATGTTACGCGTGCTAAAGTTAAAGAATACGAACAAACCCAGCTTTAGGCTGGGTTTTGTTTTATAAAATAGTCTTATATGAAGCATTGTTAGTCTTATAAGACACTAAAAAAGTTATTAACAATTATAGGGTAGCTACATTTTTATTAAAGAAATCTTTAAATTTTTTATTGGTAAGCATTTTTTCTATTAATCGAAAAATTGTTTGTTTATCTTCTTCTTCAAGCTGTTGAATGAGTCTCATTTGTTCAACTGTGGTTTTATCTTCGATAACCACTTCTTTAGGGATAATATTTTCATCATAATTAATAATCTCATCCACAGTAAGGTTAAAGAGTTTAGCCATTTTGTTAAGCTCAGAAACCGTAACATCTCTTAATCCCTTTTCAATTTTAGAATAGGTAGATTTATCCACGCTAATATGCAAAGCCACTTCCTTCTGCATAAGGTTTTGCTTCTCCCGAATTGTCTTAATATTTTTTGATAAATCCATAGCACAAAAATAGAAATAAAGTAAACTATTTGCAATATATAGAAAAATAATAAACTTTAAGGTTGCGCATATGTAAACTATAAACTATTTTTGCAGTAGAAAAATTAGCAACAAAAATATTTTACAATGGAAATCCGGGACATAAAAGAACGCTTAAGCTTGCAGCAAGTATTAAGCCACTACAAACTAAAGCCAGACAAGAATAACCGCTTAAACTGCCCTTTTCACGAAGATAAAACACCAAGTATGCAGGTGTATTTTGAAACAAACACGGTTTATTGCTTTTCTGCAAACTGTAAAACACACGGTAAAAGTTTAGATGTAATAGATTTTATAATGTTTATGGAGAAATGCAACAAGCACGATGCAATACTAAAAGCGCAGGAAATTATTGGTATTAGTAAAGAATACAAAGTATCAAGTACAGAGAAAAACACAGAGAAAAGTCTTGATACCTGCCTTGACGGCAGTCAGGCTAATATCTCAAATCTCAATACTAAAATTATTACCAAGATATTTAAAGGCTTCCGTAAAGGTTTACAAAGCAATTTAGCAAAGAATCCAAACGAATATTTACAACAAAGAAGTTTAAACCCTGCTTTATTAGAAGTTGGTTACAACTCAGGTCAGTTCCATCACCGTGGCGGAATAAGTGAAACCGATAAACAAGCTTGTATTGATGCAGGTTTATTAATCCCATACAATGGCAACGTTCCCAATGCAAACGGAACAAACCACCACGGCGGTCAGGCTTACACACCATTTGCAAAAGACTGTATTATCTTTCCTTTAAAGAACAAACAAAACCAAATTGTAAGTATTTACGGGAGAAGTATCACTAATAACGATAAATCGAAGCACTACTATTTAAAAGACAGAACAGGGCTTTATCCAGGCTATCCAAAACTAAATACAACCAAACTCATTTTAACCGAAGCCATTATAGATGCTGCAAGCTTGCTGCAAATACCTGAGATTACAGCCGAATATGAAATATTATCTTGTTACGGAACAAATGGGCTAACAGAAGAACACACAGAAGCAATTAAAAACTTAAAAAACCTGAAAGAGATAATCTTCTTTTTTGATGGAGACGAAGCAGGGATAAAAGCCATTACAAAATATGAAGAAGTTTTTAAGAAGCTAAGGCCTGAACTAGAATTAAGCGCTGTAATAACACCCGATAACGAAGATATAAACAGTTTATCCGTTGGCCACGAACCGGAAATCTTTACTCATTTATTAAATGAAAGAATCCCGCTATTAAAACAAGTGGAAAAAGGAATGCTAACCAAAGAACTTTTTCTTTTAACTGAGAATAAAAGTCTTGACACCTGCCTTGCAGGCAGGCAGGCTAATAGCTCTGTACTAAAAGCTAAATTAAATACCCGAAACCCCGATTACATTACTTTAGAAATAGAAGATCTCCTATTTACTTTACTTGGCGGAATCAATTTACAGCAATTAGACAGGTTAAGAGTAACACTGAAAATAAACAGAACCGATACAGGCAATCCATTACACAGCATACGACACAGTATAGATTTATACCAGTCTGATTATTTAGAGAAACTGATTAACAAAGCATCCGAACAACTGGAAACCAGCACTACAAGCCTGCGCAAAGCAATGGCAGAACTCATTGAACAGGTAGAACATTACAGGTTAAGCAAAATGGAAAGTAAAAAAGAGCAAAAACCTAAGTTCAGAGAGCTTAGCCCTGAGCGAGGCCGAAGGGCTATCAAATATTTAAGTGATCCAAAGTTGATGGAACGCACTAACGAAGATGTAGGAAAAACGGGAGTTGTAGGAGAACGTAATAACAGGCTTTTAATGTACCTTGTATTTACATCGAGGTTAAGGGAACAACCTTTACATATTGTCAGCCTGGGAGCTTCAGGAACAGGAAAAACTTACCTGCAGGAAAAAGTAGCTGAACTTATACCGGAGAATGATAAACTTGAAATTACTGTATTATCAGAGAATGCCTTTTACTATTTTGGACAAACCGAATTAAAACACAAATTGGTATTAATAGAAGATTTAGACGGGGCAAAAGAAGTTTTATACCCGATAAGGGAACTACAAACCAAACGCTGGATAACCAAAACTATCCCGATTAAAGACAGTAAAGGAAACCTGAAAACTATTACTTTAAGAGTTGAAGGGCCAATTTGCCTGGCAGGAACAACCACACGTGAAAGGCTTTATGAAGATAATGCCAACCGTTCATTATTGATTTATTTGGATAGCACACCGGAACATAAAGAGTTAATTATGGAATACCAGCGAATGTTATCAGCAGGAAAAATAAACAGGTCAAAAGAACAAGAGTTAAAAGAGTTTTTTAAAGATATGCAAAGTGTATTGAAACCAATTAAAGTACGGAACCCTTATGCAGAATTTTTGAAACTTCCTGAATACATATTTAAACCACTGAGAACAAACTCTCATTACCTTGCATTTATAGAAACAGTTACTTTTTATCATCAATACCAGCGAGAAGTAAAAACAGATCCACGGACAGGAGAACAATACATTGAAACCACCTTAGAAGATATAGAATGGACAAACAAGCTTTTAAAAGATATTTTACTGGCAAAAAGTGATGAACTACCCAAAGCACTAAGAGACTTTTTTGAAAGCCTGAAACGCTGGGTAAAACGGGAAAATAAAGTTAGTTTTTATGCAAAGGAAGTTCAGGAATATTTACGCATGTACCCGATGAAAGTAAGCAGGTATATGAGGGAATTAGAATTAAGGAGCTTTATACGAAAAGCAGGTGGCAACAAGAAATCAGGCTTTGAATATGAAATACACCGTTGGGATGATTATGAAAAGCTACAATCAGGAACAGAAGTTTTAGACGAGATTTTAAAGAAGTTACGAAGCCAAAAAAAGGAATGAGCCAAGCCTGCTTGCCAGACAGGCAAGAATAACATAAGTATAACAGAAGAATAACACTCTTTTTTTTAATTGAAACAACCATCAATAAAGGAATAGCTAAGAATAACTGTTATACTTCAAAAAGCACAGTATAGGGTAGTTTAAAACATCGTACTAAAAATGAGAAAAACAGAACTGAAAACAACATCTTACCAATTATACGAAAAGAGTTTTGAGAGCTGGCTCAAAACGTTGAACTATGCACCGGGAACAGTTTATTTTTCTCCGTTATACTTAAGGGAGTTCTTCGGGTTTTTAGAACAGGAGAACATTGTAAAAATCGAACAGGTAAAGAAAACAGATATAGAAAACTACTTTCAATACTTACTAAAAAGGAAGAATGAAAGAACAGGCCGCGGGTTAAGTATAAATTATTTACATAGCCACTTAGGGGCAATAAAACGCTTCGCGCAGTATTTAAGGGCAACAAGGCATAAAACTTTACCTGTAAGCATAGAACTACCCGAACCGGCAGCAGCAGGGAAACAAATATTTACCAAAGAAGAAATCAGGAAACTTTACGAATCCACTTATGAACCACCCAAATGGATTAGTTTAAGGATATTAGGGTTTAGGGACAGGGCTATATTAGCAGTTTATTATGGTTGTGGATTAAGAAGAAGTGAAGGCTCAGCGTTGAATATAGAAGATATTTTGTTCGAGAAATCGCTTATTTACGTGAGAAAGGGCAAAAACTATAAAGAAAGGTATGTTCCGATGGCTTCAAATGTAAGAAGGTATTTACAGGCATATTTAATGCAATCGAGGCCTTTCCTTTTAAAACCTGCATGCCGTGAAGGCATGAGAGAAACTAAGGCTTTGTTTTTAGGTTACCGTGGATCCAGAATGACAGGAGGCTCTTTAAATACAAGATTATTATTGCTTATGAAACGGGCAGGGATAAACAAACCTGCCTCGCCGGCAGGTTTACATACTTTACGCCACAGCATAGCAACACACCTATTACAATCAGGAATGAAGCTTGAACAGGTATCTGTATTTTTAGGGCATGCAAGTTTAGAAACAACACAGATTTATACTCATTTAGCCTGTGAAGAAGAAAACTGAATATTTACCGGAAACCGGGAACATACAAAAAGCAGCAGAAAACTTTAAAAGCTGGCTGAAAGAGAAAAACTTTGCAGAAAGTACAACCTACGGAAAAGGGAAATATGTTACCTATTTTTTGAATTACCTTTTAAATGAAAATACAAATATCAATCAAGTTGCTTACACAGATTTACTGGATTTTGTAAACCATTGCAGGAAAGCAAACCTAAACACAGCACATATAAACAGGATTATACTTTCATTGCGGGATTATTTTAATTATTTAATAAAAACGAATCAGCTTACTTCCGGAAACCCGGCAGATGGATTTAAACTAAAAGGAGAAATACAAAAAGTAATCAGCGATACAATAAGCAAAGAAGAACTGGAGAGAATTTATCATGAGTACCAAGTAAATGGCGATAATACTTTAAGGCGAAAAATAATTTTAGGGTTACTCATTTACCAGGCTTTAACATTAGAAGATATAAATAAGCTTGAAACAGAACATGTAAAATTAAGAGAAGGTAAAATCCGGATTACCGGGAACAAGCAAAAGAATGGAAGGGCATTAAAACTGGAACCACATCAGATACTCGATTTACAGGAATATATTTTACAAGTAAGAACGAAACTTTTAAGTAAACATCAGGAAGAAATTACCCGGTTATTTTTAACAAAAAGGAGGCCTTATGATGAACATGCGGGTAAACCAAGCATGCACAAAACATTAGCCGCATTATTTAAGCAAGTGCAAAAAAATAACCCTGCAATAAAGCATGCCAGGCAAATAAGGGCAAGCGTAATAACAGACTGGTTAAAACATTACAATTTACGTGAAGTTCAGTACATGGCAGGACATAAAAAGGTGACAAGTACAGAACAATACAAAACAGAAAACTTAGAAGAATTAAGCAAAGCATTAGAAAAGTTCCATCCATTGAACTGACGGAGCAACTAAATAAATATAATCCTTTAAAATAAAAACTAAAAAAGTTACCAAATATGGTAACTTAAATATATCTTTGCAGTATATGAGAATAGTAAAGGAAAGTACCTTAAAAGAGTTTTGTAACCTTAGTAGGTATAAAAATGCTAAAGAACCTATCAAAGCATGGATTTATGAAGTCCGGTATTCTTATTGGAACAATGCTCAGGAACTAAAAACGAAATATAGTAACGCAAGTATAATAACATCTAAAAGAGTTGTTTTTAACATAAAAGGAAATGATTATCGGTTAATAGTAGATATAGAATATAAACTAAAGATAGTCTTTGTAGTGTGGTTCGGCACACATGTGGAATATGATAAAATTGATGTAAAAACAGTAAATTATGAAAACTAAAATATTAAAAACAGAACAAGAATATAACGAAGCTATAGAAAGAATTTACGAATTAATCCATAGCTCCGAGAATGCTATTGAACCTGATACAGCTGAAGGAGAAGAATTAGAACTTTTATCCTTGTTAGTTGAACTATATGAAAAAGAGCATTATCCAATAGAAGCTCCAAATCCTATTGAAGCAATTAAATTTAGAATGGAGCAAATGAATTTAAAACAAACTGATGTAGCTCCTTTATTTGGTGGGGAAACAAGAGTGTCAGAAGTTTTACACGGAAGGCGTCCGTTAAGTCTAAAAATGATAACCTTACTTCACAGATATTTAGGAATACCTTTAGAATCGTTAGTTGCAGGAGATGATAAGATAAAGTTAGAACCTGAAAAGAGAAAGAAACTTTTAAAAGTCCCATCAATTAGTGATTATTTAAGAAAGAATGATGAAATAGCATTAGCATAATAAGTTGTTTTTTCTTCATGCCTTTTCTTCACTCCTCCCGAAAGCTTTCGGGAGCGCCCCAAATGTTCAGAAAAAGGCATTCATCAAAAAGCATGTTCGCTC
>MENE01000031.1:0-2417 GCA_001769005.1 Bacteroidetes bacterium GWA2_31_9b
ATAGTTAAACGTTGTCTCGAAAATGGAAAGAGTGTTGTATCAGGAAATAAAAAGATGTTAGCTCATCACCTTGACGAACTGATACTTTTACAGGAAAAAACGAATACTTCGCTCCTATACGATGCATCGGCATGCGGGAGTATTCCTATCATACGTAATATTGAAGAGTATTACGATAATGATTTATTAAAATCGGTTACCGGAATCTTAAATGGGTCGTCAAACTATATTCTTTCAAAAATTTTCAACGAAGGGTTGGAATACCATACTGCATTAAAACAAGCACAAGAATTGGGTTTTGCCGAAAGCAATCCGAGTCTTGATGTGGATGGATTTGATTCGTTATACAAACTGGTAATCATAGCAACCCATGCATTAGGAACTTATGTTGAACCTGAAAAAGTTTTTAATTATGGAATATCAAATATAAGTGCTGATGATATTCAGTATGCCCGTGAAAAAAATCTGAAAATAAAACTGGTAGCCCAGGTTTTAAAGCTCGATTCTGAGTCATTCACTATGTTTGTAATTCCGAGATTGGTTAAACCATCGAAATATATTTATAATGTAGAAGATGAATACAACGGAGTAGTTATTCAGGGTGAATTTTACGATAAGCAATTTATGGTTGGAAAAGGAGCCGGAGGATATCCTACAGGATCAGCGGTTTTATCAGATATTACAGCCAGATCACACAATTATAAGTATGAATATAAAAAACAAAAGTATTTTAAACAGCTTGAATACACAACGAATCATGAGTTGGAGATTTACCTGCGATATAATAACATAGTAGATTTTAGTTATTTCGATTTCGAAAATATTTCAGAAAAATATTCGTCGCAAAACTCAAATTACGTAGTAGGGAAAATCAAACTGTCAAACTTATTAAAGATAAAATCAATTTTACCTAAGCTTGATGTTTTTCTGGCTTACATAAAGAATTAAGGATTTGACTTTAATAGATAGTATTTTGTAAATTTAGATTAATTAATTCATTATCACCCTTCGACAAGCTCAGGGTGACTATGCATTCAACAAGGAAGGTCATTCTGAGCCTGTCGAAGAATGAGCATTTTTATAAAAACGGGAACTTATGAAAACGTTTTATGTATATATTCTAAAATGTATTGATAAATCTTATTATACAGGTATTACAAATGATATTGACAGGAGATTAATTGAACATAACAATAGCTTAGACAAGAAAAGTTACACTTTTTCCAGACGACCAGTAGAAATAGTTTATAGGGAAACTTTTCAGAACCCTAAAGATGCTATACTTTGGGAAAAAAGAATCAAGGGATGGTCTAGGAAAAAGAAAGAGGCACTTATTAAAGGTAATTTTGATGAATTAAAAAGATTATCAAATCAAAAAGGGAACACATCACATCCTTCGACAAGCCCAGGATGACAGTGCATTCGGCAATGAAGGTCTTTCTTAACCTGTCGAAGAATGATAATGTATGAGACAAAGAAGTCATTCTGAGCATGTCGAAGAATGACACAATGTAATTAAATAGTAAAAAATGAATCTATTAAATAAAATAAAATCAGAGCTTAAAGAACGAATATTCGTGCTCGATGGCGCCATGGGAACCATGGTTCAATCCTATAAACTAGATGAAGCATCATATCGTGGGGAGCAATTTAAAAATATCAAAAAACCAATAAAAGGGAATCACGATATTCTTTCATTAACGCAACCCAAGGTTATTATTGAGATTCATCAATCGTATATTGAAGCCGGTGCTAACTTAATTGAAACAAATACTTTTAATTCAAATGCGATTTCATTGGCAGATTATGGAATGGAAGATTTAGCGTATGAGTTGAACTTTGTATCAGCAAAATTGGCTCGAAAGGCCATTGAAAAGTACAGAAAAGACACAGATCTGCCCCATTATGTTGTTGGTTCTATGGGACCAACAAACCGAACAGCATCGCTTTCTCCCGATGTAAATCGGCCAGGATTCAGATCAGTTTCGTTTGACGAGTTAAAAGACGCCTATGCTGAACAGACCAATGGATTATTAGATGGTGGGGCCGATATCCTGCTTGTAGAAACAGTATTTGATACGCTTAACTGCAAAGCTGCCTTATTTGCAATAAATGAGATTGCTGAAAAACGAAAAATAGTTATTCCAGTAATGGTTTCGGGCACTGTTGCCGATCAAAGCGGACGATTACTTTCGGGTCAGGTTATCGAAGCATTTTACAACTCTGTTTCTCATATCGATTTATTGAGTGTTGGTTTGAATTGTGCATTTGGTGCTAAAAGACTTCGTCCATTTATTAAAGATCTTTCGTCCATATCCAGATTCAATGTAAGTGTTCATCCCAATGCAGGATTACCAGATTTGTTTGGTCAATATACTCAAACAGCAACCGAAATGGCAGGCCTGATTGAAGATTAC
>MENE01000031.1:2425-3836 GCA_001769005.1 Bacteroidetes bacterium GWA2_31_9b
CGATTTTGTAAATATTGTTGGTGGATGTTGCGGAACAACAGCAGAACATATCAGGCAAATTGCTATAGTAGCAGCAAAATATAAACCACGAAAACTTCCTGAAATAGAACATAGTACTCGTTTATCGGGACTTGAACCATTGATAATTAATAAAGAACGGAACTTTGTGAATATTGGTGAAAGAACCAATGTGTCGGGATCGAAAAAGTTTGCTCAACTGATACGTGAAGAAAATTTTGAAGCAGCGCTCAATGTTGCACGACAACAAGTTCAGAATGGAGCACAAATTATTGATATTTCGATGGACGATTCAATGATTGATGCAGAAAAAGCAATGACCGGATTTTTGCATCTGATTGCATCTGAGCCCGACATTGCTCGAGTTCCGGTAATGATCGATTCATCAAAATGGCAGGTTATTGAATCAGCATTAAAATGTGTACAGGGGAAATCAATAGTAAATTCAATAAGTTTGAAAGATGGCGAACAGGCTTTTATTGAAAAGGCAACGCTCGTGCATTCTTATGGTGCTGCAGCAATTGTCATGCTTTTCGATGAGCATGGGCAAGCCGATACATGCAATCGAAAAATTGAAATTGCTAAACGATCGTATTTCATATTAACCGAAAAAGCAAATTTCCCTGCCGAAGATATTATTTTCGATCCGAATGTTTTATCTATTGGTACAGGATTGCCTGAGCATAACAATTATGCCGTTGATTATATAAAGGCTGTAAAATGGATTAAAGAAAATCTACCTCATGCAAAAACGAGCGGAGGCATAAGCAATCTTTCGTTTGCGTTCAGAGGAAACGAACGCATTCGCGAAGCTATTCATTCGGTATTTTTATATCATGCAATCAACGCGGGTCTTGATATGGGAATTGTGAACCCAGGAATGCTCGAAATTTATGATGATATTCCAACTGGATTATTACAGCTTACAGAAGATTTGGTTTTAAACAGACACATAGATGCTACACAGCGTTTATTAACTTTTACAGAAAATAACTTTCAGAAAATAGAAAAAGAAACCAGCTTTGATGAGTGGAGAAAATTAGCTGTTCACGATCGTCTGCATCATGCTTTAATAAAAGGAATTCTCGATTTTATAGATCAGGATATTGAAGAAATACGAAAAACTTACCCTTCGGCACTCGAAGTAATTGAAGGCCCGCTTATGTCAGGAATGGATATGGTTGGAGAACTTTTTGGTTCAGGAAAAATGTTTCTTCCACAGGTAGTTAAAAGTGCACGGGTAATGAAAAAGGCTGTTACTTACCTTATGCCATTTATCGAAACTGAGAAACAGCAAAGTGGAAACACATCTGCAAAAGGAAAAATTCTTTTAGCAACCGTTAAAGGCGATGTTCATGATATCGGAAAAAATATTGTTGGAGTTGTTCTGTCG
>MENE01000031.1:3882-12448 GCA_001769005.1 Bacteroidetes bacterium GWA2_31_9b
AAAAAATAATTGAAACAGCAATTGCAGAAAAAGTGGATATTATTGGATTAAGCGGATTAATTACTCCATCACTCGACGAGATGATTCAGGTAGCCAGGGAACTTGAACGAAATAAGCTTAGAATTCCTCTATTGATTGGTGGTGCCACAACATCAAAAATACATACAGCACTCAAAATTGCTCCTGAATATTTTGCTCCTGTTGTTTATGTTAAAGATGCATCACGAAGTGTTCCTGTTGTTAGCAGCTTGCTTTCAGATACAAACAGAAATCATTTTATTAATGAATTAAATGCTAATTATAAAAAATCAATTGAAAAGTATCAGAAATCAGCATCAGGAGAAAAGTATATAAGTCTGAGTGATGCACGTAAAAATAAAATACAAATTGACTGGAACACAGCTGAATTAAAAAATCCTGTTTTTACTGGTACTAAAGTGTTCGAAAACTTTCCGTTAAAACAACTTGTAAAGTATATCGACTGGACATTCTTTTTTCATCAATGGGATATTCCGGGCCGATACCCTAAAATATTTGACGATCCTTTAAAAGGTGTAGAAGCAAAGAAATTATATGACGATGCACAAAATTTGCTCGAACGTATTATTCAGAAAAATATGCTTAAAGCAAATGCAGTATTTGGGTTTTATCTTGCAAATGCTAACGAAGATGATGTAATTCTATATACCGAAAATAGAAAAGAAATGATTGTTAAATTTTCATTTCTTCGAAATCAACAATTAAAAACAGAAAACGAACCCAATTTATGTATTGCCGATTTTATTGCTCCAAAAACATCGGGTAAAAAAGATTTTATAGGATTATTTGCTGTAACCGCTGGACTTGAAGCCGAAAAGTGGGTTGAGCAATTTAAAAACGATGGCAATGATTACGATGCAATCATGTTAAAAATTCTTGCCGATCGTTTAGTCGAGGCATTTGCCGAATTGCTTCACGAAAAAGTTCGACGCGAGTATTGGGCTTATGCAACTTTTGAAAAATCAACCTATGATGATCTGTTGCATGAACGGTATCAAGGTATTCGACCTGCTATTGGTTATCCATCGTTACCGGATCATACACATAAAAAGGAATTATTCCGGATTTTGGATGCTACAAATAATTCAAAAATTGAATTAACCGATACGTGTATGATGGTTCCTCAGGCTTCGGTTTGTGGATTTTATATTGCTCATCCCGAAGCAAAATATTTTAATGTACAGAAAATCTCTAAAGATCAACTTGAAGATTATGCTAAACGATGTAACATTACTATTGATGAAGCAGAAAAACGATTGGCACAGAATTTAAATTATAAATAATAATTTTTAAATCACCCTTCGACAAACTCAGGGTGACATCATTTTTTAACAATAAAAAATATAAATAGTTGTCATCTTGAGCTTGTCGAAAGATGAATATCCGTTTTACTTTGAAATAAAAGGAAGATTAATTATGAAAGTTATCGACAAAATAAATAAATCAAAAAGTGCATTGTTCACATTTGAGCTGTTGCCACCGTTAAAAGGGCATACCATACAAGAAATTTACGATACTATTGATCCACTGATAGAATTTAATCCTGCATATATTAATATTACGTATCATCAGCAAGAAGTAATTTATAAAAACAGGATTGATGGGTTTCTGGAAAAAAAGATTATTCGCAAGCGCCCCGGAACAGTTGCTATTGCAGCAGCTATTCAGAATAAGTACAAAATTACTGTGGTACCTCACATGATTTGTGGTGGATTTACAAAAGAAGAAACTGAAGACGCATTGATTGATTTTCATTTTCTCGGGATAAATAATTTGCTGGTACTTCGTGGCGATCCTTCAAAAGGAGCTCGCCAGTTTATTGCTGAAAAAGGTGGACACAGTCACTCTAGTGATTTAATTGAGCAGATTATGAATCTGAATAAAGGAAAATACCTGAACGAAGATTTGATTGATGCTATGCCTACGGATTTTTCAGTTGGGATAGCCGGTTACCCCGAAAAACATGTTGAAGCACCAAATATTGATATTGATTTAGAGTATTTAAAATTGAAGGTTGATAAAGGGGCAGAATATATCGTTACGCAGATGTTCTTCGAAAACCAGACCTTTTATCGATTCGTTGATAAATGTCGAAAAATAGGTATTCATGTGCCCATTATTCCGGGTATTAAACCAGTATCCACATTAAACGACATTGCGCTTTTACCTCAAACCTTTCATATTGATTTGCCTAATGAATTAATCAAGGAAATTAAAAAATGCAAAACCAACAAGGAAGTTCGTCAGATTGGAGTTGAATGGGCTACGAATCAATCAAAAGAACTTATAAAATCGGGTGTCCCGGGAATTCATTATTATACTCTTGACCAATCCGACAATATAAAAAAAATTGCTCAAGCTGTTTTTTAGGTATTCCTTTATTCGCTAATATTGAATATCTTTGCACAACTAAAATCCTTTTTGGGATAAGTTAAAATAGATAAGAGTATTAGTTTATGAATAATATAAGAAATTTTTGCATTATAGCCCATATTGATCATGGGAAAAGCACATTGGCTGACAGACTGCTACAAGCAACCGGCTCTGTATCCGATCGCGACTATCAGGATCAGATGTTAGATGATATGGATTTAGAGAGAGAGCGCGGAATTACCATTAAAAGTCATGCCGTGCAAATGGATTATGAGCATAAAGGTATAAAATATACTCTTAACCTGATTGATACTCCCGGACACGTGGATTTCTCATACGAAGTATCTCGTTCTATTGCAGCCTGCGAAGGAGCATTACTTATTGTTGATGCTACACAGGGTGTTCAGGCACAAACCATTTCGAATGTTTTTCATGCCATCGAACACGATTTGGAAATTATCCCCATTTTAAATAAAATGGACATGGATGCTGCCATGCCCGAAGAAGTGAAAGATCAAATTGTTGAGCTTATCGGATGCAAACGCGAATCCATAATTGAAGCTAGTGGCAAAACCGGTTTGGGTGTTGACGAAATTCTTGAACGAATTATTTCAGATGTTCCAGCACCATCAGGAGATCCTGAGGCTCCATTACAAGCTTTAATATTCGATTCTGTATTTAATTCATACCGTGGTATTGAAGCATATTTTAAAATTAAAAACGGAACCCTTCGTAAAGGCGACCATGTTAAATTTGTTGCTACAGGTAAAGATTATCATGCCGACGAAATTGGCTTGTTGAAATTAAAACAATTTCCAAAAAACGAATTAAATGCCGGCGATGTGGGTTATATCATTTCAGGAATTAAAACATCGCGCGAAGTTAAAGTTGGTGATACCATTACACATCACGATCGCCCTTGCGAAAAAGCTATTGAAGGTTTCGAACTTGTAAAACCTATGGTGTTTGCAGGTATTTACCCAATTGATGCCGACGATTATGAAGATTTACGTGCATCGATGGAAAAGCTCCAGCTAAATGATGCATCGCTTACATTTGAGCCTGAATCATCTGCAGCATTAGGTTTTGGTTTCCGTTGCGGATTTTTAGGATTGTTGCACATGGAAATTATCCAGGAACGCCTCGATCGTGAGTTTAACATGGATGTAATTACTACTGTTCCAAACGTGTCATATAAAGTACACACAACAAAACAAGGAATTGTCGAAGTACACAATCCCTCGGGATTACCGGATCTTAATTATATTGATCATATTCAAGAACCATATATTCATGCTCAGATTATTTCAAAAACCGATTTTCTGGGCCCAATAATGAAACTTTGTATTGATAAACGTGGAGTAATGAAAAATCAACATTACCTTCCAAACAACAGAGTTGAAGTTACATTTGAAATGCCTTTAGCCGAAATTGTATTCGATTTTTACGATAAGTTAAAAAGTATTTCTAAAGGATATGCTTCGTTTGATTATCATCAAACAGGATATAAACAAGCAAACCTGGTACGACTTGATATTTTATTAAACGGAGAAATGGTTGATGCTTTATCAACCTTAATTCACAGAGATAATGCCTACGATTTTGGACGCAGAATGTGCGAAAAACTGAAAGAATTAATCCCTCGCCAGCAGTTTGATATTGCTATTCAGGCTGCCATTGGTGCAAAAATCATTTCGCGCGAAACAGTTAAAGCCGTTCGAAAAGATGTTACTGCAAAATGTTATGGTGGTGATATTTCTAGAAAACGCAAACTTCTTGAAAAACAGAAGAAAGGGAAGAAACGTATGCGTCAGGTTGGAAACGTAGAAGTTCCTCAACAAGCATTTTTAGCTGTTCTCAAACTGGATTAGATCATCAACTATACCTATTTAACATGGGTTCGATGTAAGAATTAAAAATATATGCTTTTTTAATTATTCAAAATACATTGAAATTTAGATAGTTTTTAAAAAGCTCCATGGGAGCTAAATCTTTGTAGAAGATAAGATTAATGAAAAAATGCGCACCAACTACAAAATTTTTTACATGTAAATTAGATATGTGGTGCGCAATATATATAAATCAATGAATATTGATTATCAATATTTTATATTTGTGTTATTGCGCGTCAAGAAAACCTTGTACATCAAACAGCATCGTACTGACGCGCTGATGTTTGCATCATTTTTTCTACAAAGATTGTGCTCCTCTGGAGCATAAAATATTAAAAATAATCCCGCTTAAATCGAACTCACATTATTTAATATAAAAAAGCCCTTTGTGCAAAAGCATCAAAGGGCTGAATTTATATAGATGTTTGTGAATTACATCATTCCATGCATTCCACCACCCATGCCACCTGGCATTGGTGGAGTTTCTTCTTCTTCTTCAACTAATACACATTCTGTTGTTAAGAACATACCGGCAATTGATGCTGCATTTTCCAATGCAATACGCGCAACTTTAGTAGGATCAATAACTCCCGACTCGTACAAGTTTTCATATTGATTCGTATGAGCATTGTATCCAAAGTCTGCTTTTCCTTCTTTAACTCGTTGAACAACAACCGAACCTTCGATTCCTGCATTTTCAACAATCTGACGTAAAGGTTCTTCAATTGCTCTTTTAATAATTAAAATACCTGTTGTTTCGTCTTCGTTTGCGCCTTTTAAATTTTCCAATTCTTTAATTGCACGAATATAAGCAACACCACCACCAGGGATGATACCTTCTTCAACAGCAGCACGTGTAGCACTTAATGCATCGTCAACACGATCTTTCTTTTCTTTTAATTCAACTTCGCTGCTAGCACCAACATAAATAACTGCAACACCACCGGCAAGTTTTGCTAAACGTTCCTGTAGTTTTTCTTTATCGTAATCTGATGTTGAAGCATCTATTTGTGCTTTAATCTGAGCAATACGAGCGTTTATATTTTTCTTTTCACCAGCACCATTTACAAGGATTGTATTTTCTTTATCAATAGAAATTTTCTCGCAAGTACCTAACATTTCCATTGTAGCACCTTCAAGAGTTAATCCTTTATCTTCTGAAACAACTGTACCACCGGTAAGAATAGCTATATCTTCAAGCATTTCTTTACGACGATCGCCAAATCCAGGAGCTTTAACAGCTGCAACTCTTAACGAGCCTCTGATTTTGTTAACAACCAAAGTAGCTAATGCTTCACCTTCGATATCTTCGGCAATAATCATTAATGGTTTACCACTTTGAACAGTTGCTTCAAGAATTGGCATTAAATCTTTCATTGAAGAAATTTTCTTGTCGGTAAGCAAAATGTAAGGATGTTCTAACACAGCTTCCATTTTCTCAGTATTTGTTACAAAGTAAGGAGAAATATAACCACGGTCGAACTGCATACCTTCAACAGTTTTCAATTCGTCGTTTGTTCCTTTTGCTTCTTCAACTGTAATAACACCTTCTCTACCGGCTGCTTTCATAGCATTTGCAATTAATTTACCAATTGCAATATCGTTATTCGCTGAAATGGTAGCTACTTGTTCAATTTTATCATTTGATTCGCCTACTTCGTGCGATTGTTTCTTTAAGCTTTCAATCACTTTAGTTACTGCTTTATCAATTCCGCGTTTCAAATCCATAGGATTTGCACCGGCTGTAACGTTTTTAATACCTACATTAATTATTGATTGAGCTAAAACTGTAGCTGTTGTAGTACCATCACCTGCATCGTCGCTAGTTTTTGAAGCAACTTCTTTTAGCATTTGAGCACCAACATTTTCGAATCTGTCTTTTAATTCGATTTCTTTTGCAACACTAACACCATCTTTAGTGATATGTGGTGCACCAAATTTTTTCTCAATAACTACGTTACGTCCTTTAGGACCTAAAGTAATTTTTACTGCATTTGCCAGTTTATCAATTCCTTTTTTTAATTGATCTCTAGCATCGATATTGAATTTTATTTCTCTAGCTGCCATATTTATATTTTTTAAAAAGATTTATATAATTTTATTATTCTACTAAAAGGATATCGTCTTCACGCATAATAACATATTCTTTACCATCAATTTTTATTTCGGTACCTGAATATTTACCATACATAACTATATCACCTTTTTTTAGTGACATTGGCTCATCTTTTTTTCCTTCGCCAACAGCTATAACAGTTCCTTTTTGTGGTTTTTCCTGAGCAGAATCAGGAATAATAATTCCACTTGCAGTTTTAACTTCTGCCTTATGTGGCTCAACCAATACTCGGTCTTTTAATGGTCGGTATTTAAATTCTGACATAATTATAAATATTTAATTTGTTAAACTTATTTTTTTATTCACGAAAACTTATGAATCACAATTTATGCCAAAGGTAAAATATGGCAAAAAGCGAAAGTGAAACTGGAATATTGGGTAAAAAGAATAAAAAAATGTCAGCCTTAATGACAGACTGACATTTTACAATTTGAATAGTTTACTTCTTATTCGTTTTTGCTTTCTTCAGTTTTTTCTGTTTCAGGAACAGATGTTGGGAACTGAGGCATTTGGCTTGGATCAACAGCATTATTTACTTGTTGTTCTATTTTTGATTTTTCTTCAACTGTGCCACGAGGAATAGTCATGCTTGCTACAAGACTTAAAACTAAAAGACTAACTGCAAGTGTCCATGTTGCTTTCTCTAGGAAATCCGCTGTTTTTCTTACACCCATAACCTGGTTTGATGATGAGAAATTTGATGCTAATCCTCCACCCTTTGAGTTCTGAACTAATACAATCAGAATTAGTAATATACTCGCAATAATAATTAATACTGAAGTTAAAACGTACATAGTTATGTATTTTTTTGTTTATTTATAAGTTCTTTTATCATTTCAATTTGACTTGCAAAGTAAGTATTTTTTTCTGGATATTTCAAACATAATTTTTCATAAGAATGTATTGCTTTTTCAAAATAACCCTGTGCAATATATACTTTAGCTAAAGTTTCTGTAAGTAAATTTTCATCTTCGTGTGCACTTTTTTCAGATATATCAAGTATTTGGTATTCGTCCAAATCGGCAGGCTGTATTCGTGGATTTTTTAAAATAAATTTTGAAATCAAATCATTTTCATCTGAATTTATTAATAAATCATCTTTTTCTGCATAATCTGAAATATCGAAGCCCTGATTTTGTTTTGTTTTTTCTACTTCCTGATTTTTTTCTTTTATATTTTCATCAATCTCTATTAAATCTGATTGATAATCATCATTATTTGAAGAAACTTTCAGATTTGTTTCTCCTAGTTTAGCTCCATTGTTTTCATCGTCAATAAACAATAGATCTTTATTAACTTCTGAGCTTTCTGAACTATCAGCAGCAATTTTTAAATCTTTTTTTGATTTTGCAATTCGCTCTTCTTCAATAAAATAGATTTCTTTTGGATATTCAAGCTCTTGTTTATTACTGGTTTCAACAAAATTTATCTGACTCGAAATAGTAGCTGAAATATTATCGCCCATTCCATCAATGCCATCTTTAATCTTTCGTCGAACATTGTGATTTTTAATTAATTTCGATGATTTTTCTTTTTCTGTTTCATCTATTTTAATTTTCTTTTTTTCTGATTCAACAGCTTTTTCTTCTTCAATTACAACTGTTTTTTTCTCTGATTCTTTCGTTTCTTGGTATTGAATCGGTTTTTTCGCAATATCATTTTGCAAATAATTATAAAGTAAAACCCGATCAGAAATATGGATTGCAGATGAATTCAATTGATTCTGAAAAAGATCAGAATCGACTAATTTCAGGTTTTTTAATATGAGTTTATGTGCTGTTTGAAAATAAGGGTAATCTGAAAGGATTTTTCTAATTTCAGAAATACTCTCATTATTGAGCAAATCAGGATTATTTATATATTTTATCAAATCAGAACTATTCATTTCTGTATAAAAATTACCAGTTTACAACAGCCTGATTAAAAATATCTTCGATAAGGAGTTCAATTATTTCAGTAACTAGCTCCTCTTCAATCGATGAAATATCAGTATTGCTATCCCAATCTTTATATCGTGTAAATTTTGAATCATAACTTTTACTTGGATCTTTTTCATTTGTAAATTTTACCCGAATGGTAATTGACAATCTGTTTTGAGCAGCAGTTTCATCAGCCTGAATAGAAACAGGACGGATATTATAATCAG
>MENE01000031.1:12472-20951 GCA_001769005.1 Bacteroidetes bacterium GWA2_31_9b
AAACAGTCTTGACATCAGGAGTAATTGATGCTCCTGTTAAATCGTATTTAATCTTACAACCTGCAAAGGAAATAATGACGAATACAAAAATTATTATTCGTAAAATTTTATTTTTAATTAATATCATATTCCTTAATTTTTCTATAAAGTGTTCTTTCAGATATACCAAGCTCTTGGGCTGCATATTTCCTTTTTCCATTGTGTCGTTCGAGTGCTTTTCGAATTAATTCTTTTTCTTTATCTTCAATTGATAACGATTCTTCAATAAATTCTTCAGTATCTTCAATATCAGTATTATCAGCAGAATTAATTGTTTTAACTGATGTTGGCGAATTAATAATTGATGATGTTTTAGAGTTTATATTTCTTAACACATGATCTATATCATCACTATGTCTTGTTTCTCCGCCCTTATCGATAATTTCATGAACCAACTTTTTAAGATTATTTAAATCGTTTTTCATATCGAAAAGTACCTTATATAAAATCTCCCGTTCTGACGAAAAAGTTTTTTCATCAACAAGATCATTTCTATACAATGCCGGTAGTTTATTTGGATAATAATCGGGCAAATATCTTTTTAAAATGTCTGCTGAAATAATTCTTTTTTCTTCGATTACCGATAACTGTTCTGTAATATTTTTTAACTGTCGAACGTTTCCCGGCCATTCATAATTATCGAGCATTTTTCGTGCTTCATCATCGAGACTAATCGGAGGCATTCGATATCGTTCGGCAAAATCGGTAGCGAATTTTCTAAAAAGTAAATAAACATCTTCTTTACGATCACGCAATGGAGGCATTATAATCGGAACAGTATTTAACCTGTAATATAAATCTTCTCTGAATTTATTTTCTTCTATTGCTCGAATAAGGTTTATATTGGTTGCTGCAATAACGCGAACATCAGTTTTCTGAATTTTTGATGATCCAACTCTCATAAACTCTCCAGACTCAAGTACACGAAGCAATCTTACTTGAGTAGATAATGGAAGTTCAGCTACTTCGTCGAGAAAAATTGTTCCTTTATCGGCTACTTCAAAATATCCTTGCCGGCTTTCGTGCGCACCGGTAAACGATCCTTTTTCGTGTCCAAAAAGTTCTGAATCTATTGTTCCTTCTGGTATAGCTCCACAGTTTACCGGTATATATTTTCCATGTTTCCGAGTACTGAAACTATGAATTATTTGAGGAAATGATTCTTTTCCTGTACCACTTTCGCCTGTAATAAGAACAGATAAGTCGGTTGGAGAAACTTGTGCAGCAATATCTATTGCCCTATTTAACAGTTGCGAATTTCCAATAATACCAAATCGTTGTTTTATTTTTTGAAGTTCCATTGTTCGAAAATATTTTCAGGATAAATCCCTTTTCTTAGATATGACAAAATTACAATTTATAATTGTATATGCATAGAATTTAACAATTATTAAGAAAATTTATCTGTCATTAAGTCAGAAGAATATTTAACATGATCCGTAATTACTGTAGGATTTGTGAAGGTTGTATTACGTGTAATTACAATTAGAAAATTAAAATCTATTTAATTTCTTCATAATCAACATATTCGCCATCGTTTTTAGAAACTTTTTTGGTGCTTTGCTCAGTTTTCTCAATTATAACGTCGCCTTCTTTTGAATTCTGATGTTTATAAAACTCTTGCTGTTGATCGAATTGTTTTTGGATTTTTTTTAAATATCGTTTAAAAATAAATTGTGTTACAATTCGAAGTATATAAAGCACTAAAAAGAATATAAGAATAAACCGTAAGAATGCCATAATTTAATTTTCAACTTGTTAAAGAGCAAAATTAAGTTTTCATTTACACATAAGAATAATAAATTCGTAATTTTTTTATTACTGATATCATCCATTTCATTAATATATTTGAGTATGAATTATAAAAGAGGATTCATCATCAATAATATTAAATAACATTTTATACTTTTGCAGTTGGAAAATGAATAATTAGGTAAACATTATGGATATAGTTTTAAGCGGAATTCGTCCAACAGGTAAGCTGCATTTGGGCAACTATTTTGGTGCAATGAAAAACTTTTTGAAGATGCAATACGAGAATAAATGTTACTTCTTTATTGCTGATTATCACTCATTAACAACACACCCAACTCCAGCAGATTTACACGGAAGTGTAAAACAGGTATTAGCTGAATATCTTGCATGTGGACTTGATCCAGAGATTGCAACTCTTTATATTCAGAGTGATGTTCCTGAGATTCCTGAACTATATTTACTATTAAACATGAATGCATACAAGGGAGAGCTTGAACGATGCACATCATTTAAAGATACCATTCGCAAGCAACCCGAAAATGTAAATGCAGGACTGCTTACATACCCAACACTTATGGCTGCTGACATTCTAATTCATCGTTCACATAAAGTACCTGTTGGTAAAGATCAGGAACAACATTTAGAGATGACCCGTACATTTGCCAATCGTTTCAATAGAATGTATAATGTAGACTATTTTCCGGAACCCGTTGCATATAATTTTGGTGAAAAATTAGTTAAGATTCCCGGATTAGACGGAACAGGGAAGATGGGGAAATCGGAAGGTAATGGTGTTTTTTTAGCTGATGATCCTGAAACTATTCGTAAAAAGGTGATGAAAGCAGTTAGCGATAGCGGGCCAACTGTTCCAAATCAGCCAAAACCAGAAGCAATAGAGAATCTATTTACAATAATGAAGGTTGTATCAACACCCGACACACTTGCTTTTTTCGATGATAAGTACAATACCTGCCTGATTCGTTATGGTGATATGAAGAAACAACTTGCTGAAGATATAATTAAAGTTACAACCCCTGTTCGCGAGAAAATAGAAGGTTACCTTGCTGATAATGAATATCTCCGTAAAGTAGCTAAGTTAGGAGCTGAGAAAGCCCGCGAAAGTGCATCAAAAACAATTAAAGAAGTTCGGGAAATTATAGGGTTTAAACCTTTTTAAATTATTTTATTGATTGGTTTTTTAATCCCAAATTTGTCAAGAGAAATGACAAATTAACTCAAAGAGCCGACGAAAACATTGACATTTAATGTTTTGTCGGGATTAACCCAGACATTGATTTTAACGGATTTTTTAACCCGAATTTAAAGTTCTTGTTTTTATAAATAAGTCAAAATCAATTGTCTGCCTGAAAGGCAAAAAAGCCTAATGACTTTTTTGGGTTAATGCCTTTTTTAAATCTTCGGGAGTATCAATACCGAAACTATCGAATTTTGTAATTGCTAAATAGATTACATATCCATTTTCAATCCATCGGTTTTGTTCAAGCGACTCGGCCAGTTCTAATGGTGATTGTTCCAGTTCAGTAAGTTCCTGCAAGGCTTTTACTTTGTATGCATACATTCCAATATGTTTGTAAAAGGAATGCTTTAAATGCCACTTTTCTTTTTCTGTATTTCTTATATATGGAATAGGTGATCGACTGAAATAAATAGCTTGCATTTTCTTATTAAAAATAACCTTAGGTTTATTTACATCAAAAACATCTTCGTTATTTTCAATTTTTTTTACCAGGCTGGCTATTTTAGTCAGCGGATTATCAAAACAAGATATCAGTTCTTTTATTTGTGCTGGTTGAATAAACGGTTCATCGCCCTGAATATTAATAATAACATCGAACCGTTCTGAATGCAACTTATGAATTAAATCAATGGCTTCGGCCAATCGATCGGTACCACTTTGGTGTTTATCTGAAGTAATAACTACTTTTCCTCCAAACGCTTTAACATGATCTGAAATTCTTGAATCGTCGGTAGCAATATAAACATGTTCAAGAGCTTTGCTTGCTTGCTCGTAAACACGTTGAATCATTGATTTACCATTAATATCGGCTAAAGGTTTTCCGGGAAAACGAGTAGATGCAAAGCGGGCAGGAATAATTCCAATATAATTCATATTTAATAATTTTACTCTTTTATACTTTTTTAGCTTAAGTGACTGACAAAAGTGATAGGACTAAAGTCCTTCAATAACTTACGTTTTGCAACCCCAGCCTTCCTGCTTGCCAGCAGGCAAGAAGGCTGGGGTTAGTCAAACTCACAAACAGATTGGGCTTTAGCCCATTATTAAATTATTAACTCGGACACTAATGCTTTTTTATACTAAAATCCTCCACCACTAATAATAAACCCTGTAGAAAAAGGTACATTCTCAAGCTGAAGGGGTTTTGCAATATATGGTTCTAATACCATGTAACCAAATAGGTTTATGCGTAATGATGCACCCACACTATAAACCGGTGTATGATAATTTGGATTAGGATTCCAATAATAGCGAATATCACTATTATCAAGCCAAGGAAATTTATCATGCTCCCAAGACACTCCACCATCCATAAATAAAACAATATCTGTATATAAAAAACCTGATTTTATTAATGCAAATCGTTTGGGCCCGGTAAATGGAAATCGGATTTCAGCATTCATAACAATTATTTTACTACCAGCTAAACTATTTATATCTAGCCTGTTTTCAACATCACTTTCGTACGATTTACTAAACGCATCAAAATTATAACCTCTAACAAGGTAATCGTTACCAAGAAATATAGGATACTGAAGGTTGTTATCTTGCCCATATCTACCATAGTGCATTGCTCTGAATGCAAAGCCAAAAGGTTTTAGGTAATAATATTTTCTGAAATCGAACGAAAGATTTGTAAGTGTTACAGCATCTATCATTTGTCCCACTTGAAATCTGTATCGGTATCCATCCATTGGAGATGTTAATCCAAAATTGGAATCATCACCAACAAAAGCTAAGTATGCACTACTAATATTATACCCATCGGGAGCATCTACATTTTCTTTATTTGAATTATACGGAATACTACCTTGGTAATAATAATTTATACTATCAATTCTAAAACTATAACGACTCCAAGTGAGGCCTCCTTCTAATCGTAATTTTGAAGTTATTGGATATTGTGAAAAAACTGAAAGATTTTCTTCGAATACCCTAACAAGTTTATATATCTGAGCCCAATATGGACTTACTAATTCTTTACTTGCTTCCCAATACATGTACCTATAAGGAAAATGATAAAATGAAGCTCCCCAGAACAACCTGTTTTTCATATTTAAATAAGCCAGTTGTCCACCAAAATCATATACCTCTCCATTAATTTGTAACATGGCATATATTTGATGATATTTCATCATATCGCTAAAAAGTGCACTTACACCACCAGAAGCAAATGTACCATAAGAACTATAACCCACTCCAACACCTGTAGATCCTATATATTCAAGTTCAAATTTTGATTTATAGTCATTAACAGCAAACGAATCTTTGGGTTGTGATGGATGAACATTTAAATTATTTTCAACAATATTTATTATCCTGGTTTTTCCGGGAGGCAAATATTCTGCATTAAAGTTTGTTACCCGTGGATCAGCTTCAATATTTAAAAAATCAGCAGCATTTGCTTTATAAATTACATACTTATCGTTCGAATACAAAGAATAAACTATTTGACCTGACTTTTGTGATACGCTATATGCAGGAGCTAAATCAGTAATTCCGGTAATTCCTGTAGCAAATTTAGTGAGCTTAAAAAATTCACCGTTATGTAAATGATATCGATATAAATTTCTAAATCCATCGGCATTTGAAAGAAAATACATGGATGAATCACTAGGTGAATATTGAGGGCTATATATATTAGCGCCACTGAAGAAATTATAAACCAATACCTGACCTGTATTCATTTTATAAATACACAAATGATATGTTCCATAAATATGTTTACTTAAATCGGTATCGCTTCCACGATCAGAAATAAATGCAATATCATTTCCATCTGAAGACCACGATGGTTGAAGATCGGAATAAAAATCATTTGTAAGTTGTGTAGTTTCTTCTGTTTCTAAATTGTATAAATACAAATCACTTTTCCCATTTACTAAACCAGTAAAAAGAATAGAATTTCCATCGGGCGACCAATCCGGATTAGATATATAATCTATATCTTTTATTCGAATTTCTTTTTCGGTACTAATTTTCTTTTTATCTATTCCTACAATTAACAATTCATTTGTACCTTCAACAAAAGTTGTAAACACATATTTTTTTCCGTCGGGCGACCACGAACCGGCATCTTCAATATAATTAAAATCATCAATATGTGTTTTTTTAACTGTTGAAGTTAGCTTCGAGATAATTTTTTTAGTTTCTGTATCAGCTAATAAAATATCAATATTAATTACATCTTTATTCGATAGAAAAATAATATACTTCCCATCGGGACTTATTACAGGAGATAAATTAATTTCTCCGGCATTTTTGTCGTTATACATAAGTTCTCCGATAGGAGCAATTGTGTCGGATAAAAACTCTGAATATTGAGACTTTACAGCATTTTGCCATAGAGTTGAAAGACTATCAGTATCAATATGAAAAAACTTTTTTGTTGAATATTCTAACCCATATTTTAAGGTTGAAAAAAAATAGGGTTGAATAATATCATCACCCCAAACACCTGAAATATACGCCATAAATGCATGTCCATAACGATACGGGAAATACTTATACATATTTCTTGTCATTTCTTTTAAGGTTGGAACATCGTTGTGAATAACTGCATCACGCATCCACATTGCAGTTCTGTTATCGGATGGACCAATAGATAAAAACTCAGCAGTACCTTCAATTAACCAAAGAGGTGTATTATTTAACGACTGAAAAGAAAGACTATCGTTATTACGAACAGTATTATATTGAAAAACATGAACCATTTCGTGACCCAAAACATGATCGGTTTCTTTGTTTGAGGCCATAACCGGAATTACAACCCTACTTCTTAAACCTTCGGTAACTCCACCTGTACCAACTCCTATAAGTCCGGAAATAATTGTTGTTTGTTTAAAATCTGTTGAATTATTATAAAGTATTATAGGGCTTTGAACTAATGTATCCCCATAAATAGCTTTATGTCTCAGATACCACCTTTCTGCCAATTGTCCAATAGAATAAATTGCAGAATCATTTTCTAAATAATTGTAAATTTCGAAATGAGGAGTTTTATAAACATCGAAATTAAAACGATCGTACATAACTTTGTTCTGTCCAAATTGGGCACTAACATTATATACAAATAGGATTATTAATGCTGAAAATAAAAAAAATCGTTTCATATTCAGAAATTCGATTGCAATAAATGCGGTTAATTATTTACTGAGTAATGGCATTGATTTCCATCAAATATTGTGCAATATAAAATAAAATGAATTGATTTTTTACTAATTGTGTATTAAAAAGTGATTCTTAAAATAATGATTATAAAAGTCCTAAATCGAGCATTGCCTCCTCGCTCATCATACTTCTGTCCCATGGTGGATCGAATACGAGATTAATTTTTGCTGATTTAACTCCTTTTATAGCATTTGTTTTTTGATGTACTTCATTCAATAAATCATCGGCCATTGGGCAATTCGGAGCTGTAAGAGTCATTTTTATTTCTACATTTTTTTCATCATCAACATCTACAGCATAGATTAAACCCAAATCGTAAATATTAACAGGTATTTCCGGGTCGTGAATAGTTTTAATAACTTTCACTATTTCAGCTTCAAGCTCTAAAAAATTTTCTGTTTCCATAATTCAAAATATTTAAATTATTTATTTTTAGCATGATAAGCCATAGCATATAATTTCATTTGTTTTATCATAGCCAGCAAACCATTTGAGCGTGTTGGAGATAAATTTTGTTGCAATCCTATTTTATCAATAAAAAATAAATCGGCAAACATTACATCTTCGGGCTTCTGATTATTCAATACTCGAATTAACAAAGCAATAATTCCTTTTGTAATAATAGCATCACTATCGGCTGAAAATTGAATGAGATCACCATTCATTTCAGCATTTAGCCATACTTTCGACTGGCAACCCTCAATTAAATTCTGATTTGTTTTGAATTTAGGATCAATTTGAGGCAGTTCCCGGCTAAGCTCGATCAGATAATTGTATTTATCCATCCAGTCGTCAAATACTGAAAATTCTTCAATTATTTCGTTTTGCTTTGTATTGATATCCATAGAAAATAAATTTTAAGTGCCTAAAATACTTACAAATGCCTAAAAATCAAAATGCCATAAATGTCAAAATTATTTTGAATGTCTGAAATAAATATTGGCTATAGTGCTTATAATTCTAGCGCTATGTTAAGTATGATGTGACGTATTAGATTCCCTGCTTGCAGCAGGCAAGCTTCGTCGTGCCTCCTCGGAATGACGTCATTGCGAAGACGAGGTACGAGGATGACGCAATCTCTACTCGAAACTTTAATCTTAACATTTCACTAGTTCACTTTAGGCATTTCTCTAACCAAACATTTGCTTTACAGTCAATAAAGCATTGTATAATTTATCAATTTCTTCTTTTGTATTATAAAACGAGAAAGATGCTCGAATTGTTCCTTCAATATTAAAACGATTCATAACAGGTTCG
>MENE01000032.1:0-2979 GCA_001769005.1 Bacteroidetes bacterium GWA2_31_9b
AAATTCAATGTAATTAAATTTGCCATCCATGGTATTTTACCAGTAAGTTCTTTGCCAATTATCATCCCTGATATACTAGTCAGATCGCCTTCGCAACCTGAAGGAATATTGTCGGTATTTAATTTTGATAAGGCAAGGCAAGCTGTTACAGAATGTTCCCAAACCATTGGAAAACACTCTACTGTAATAGCATCCAGTTTGTTTTCTTCAATAATATTTGCAAGCAGATTGTAAACTTTTGACGAATCAGTTATATCAAATCCAATTGAGTTCTTAAAATGATTTATAAAGTTACTATTAGCTTCAAAATCAGAATATTTTTTTAAATTTTTCCAATCGTATTGAATCAATTCAATTCCAAATTTTGATTTTAACACTTCACTCTGCATATTAGATGCAATAAGCCATTTAGAAACATTCCCGATTAAACCAATTCTGTATTTTTTTAAATTATTTATTGCTTTATAAAACCGAAAATAGAATCCAATTTTTTTAGAAATTTTTTTCTCAATATCAATATTAATTAAAAGTGATTTAATATTATTTTGATTACAATAAGCTTTTATCTCGGTAGCGGCAGCATAACTGTTGTTTTCATTCATCGCAATAAGCAGAACACTCGATAAATTATGTACAATTTCTTTTGCCTGGTTTTCAGATCCTCCGGATAAAATAAATATTAATTCAGGATTATTTTCTGATTTTATAAAATTGTATTCAGGAAAGGTTTTTTTAATAATTTCTTCTCCTCTATTATATACTTCTAGTGAAGCAGAAGGAAAAGCAATATATTTTATTAGTATATTATTCATAAAGAGAAAATTTGAAAAAAGGAAGATAAAAAAACAGCTTCAAACATTTGAAGCTGTCAGGATTTCAATTGAAACAAATAATTTTAAAAACTATGCTCGTTTTACGTTTACAGCGTTCAATCCTTTTTTACCTTCTTGCAAATCGAAAGTAACTTCATCGTTTTCTTTTATTTTGTCAATTAGGCCTGAAACATGAACAAAGTATTCATTGTTTGATTCTTTGTCTTTGATAAATCCGAAACCTTTGGTTTCATTGAAAAATTTTACTATTCCTTCTTTCATGATGTTTAATTAAAAAATTTAAGCAAATTTATAAAAATTCTTATTAATAATCATAATTATTTGAAAAATAAACTGTTTTTGGCAGGTTATTGTTCAACTTATCAGCGTTTTTATTTGAGTTTCTCTTTAAATACTTTTTTAAATTTATCTAATTTAGGAGTTATTGTAATAGAACAATATGATTGAAACTTATTGTTATTATAGTAATCCTGATGATAGTTTTCAGCTTTATAGAAAATTTTAATTGGGCTAATCTCAGTAACAATTGGTTTACCATAAATTCTTGCATCATCAAGTTTTTTCAAATACTGGTGTGCAATCTCATTCTGAATATCATTATGATAAAAAATTACAGATCTGTATTGAGTTCCTACATCAGCTCCTTGTCTGTTTATGGTTGTTGGATCATGTGTTTGCCAAAAAACTTCGAGCAACTCTTTATAAGATATTATTTCAGGATTAAAAGTAACTTGTATTACTTCTGCATGACCGGTTTCTCCAGTGCAAACATCTTTATAACTTGGATTTACTGTTTTTCCACCAGAATAACCAGACTCTACAGTTTCAACACCTTGTAATTGTTCAAAAATAGCCTCGCTACACCAAAAACACCCTGATCCAAATGTTGCAATTTCCATCTTCGTTTTATTTTGTGAATTTGTTAATAAGTTCATTATCAGAAAAAACAAAACTATTAAATATGTTCGTATGATATTCATCTTTTTTTATATAAACATAATTATTTGGAGAATGTTTAATTCGAACAGAAAAAAGCATAGAGCTTAGGGCAGAAAGCTAAGTGCTAAGAAATTAAAATCAAAATTTACCCCACACCCTGTGCCCTATGCTCCTTGCTCTAAGCTTTTTAAAATTATAGTAAGAATTGTCTGTAAAATCTAATTCAGCTTTTGTATTTTTATACCAATAAATTTGGATTTTCAATATGAACTTCAGAGAACAACTAATAGCAGAACTTTCAAAACGGAATACTGATTATATTGCTTCAGTAATTGGAACAGATGAAACTCTTTTTAAAGAAATATTTGAAATTATACTTACTAATGATCCTTATGTTTCTGGTCGCGCAGCTTGGGTTGTAGAATCATGTTGGTTAAAATATCCTCATTTAATTAAACCATACATAAATGAAATTATTGATTTCTTACCAAATACCAAATACGATAATCAACGCAGGCATTTTACAAAGTATTTATCGACAATCGACCTACGAGAACTGGATGAAGATCGAATAGGAATTTTAATTGATAAATGTTTTTACTGGCTCGAAGATCCCAAATACCCTACTGCAGTTAAAATGTACTCCATGTTGATTGTATATAATTATGTATTAATTGAACCTATTTTAGCAAAAGAACTTATTGCAGTTATTGAGAATCAGTTCGAAGATAGTACTCCAGGTTTTAAAAACAGCGCGAGTAAAATACTTAAAAAGCTCTATAAGTTTATTGATTAAAAAAACTACATTATTTTATAAATATACATATATAGATATAGAGATATAAAATATTTATATTATTTTTGTAAAAAATTTAAACTGAATTATTAAAATGAAGAGAAATATTGTAATTAACGAGAAGTATTGTCCGCAGAATCATAGATGCCCCTCAGTTAGTGTTTGTCCGGTAGGTGCAATTGTTCAGAAAAATTCTTATAGTGCACCAGAAATTGATTATAGTAAATGCACTGGTTGTGGAATTTGTACAAGGTCGTGTATGACTTTTCAATGTACAAATTGTTAAAAACAAAAAAGGAGCTGATTTAAATCAACTCCTTTTTTAAAGATTAATTCTTACTTACTTTCAATATATTCATTCAATTGTTCTATGCTTGATTCAAAAGAAAATGAATCATTTACTTTATAGTA
>MENE01000032.1:3034-11314 GCA_001769005.1 Bacteroidetes bacterium GWA2_31_9b
ACTACTTTTAGCATCATTAAAATCATCTACAGACATTGCATAACTACATCTTGAATATGTTTCAGTATTAGAAACTGTGTTATCTTTGTTTTCAACTGTATTTGAATTGAAATTAGTTGTAGTACTAGTTGTTGTTACAACAGTAGTAGTTGTTTCATTATATGTAACATTATCATTATCGATTTTTGCAGTTACATTCATCGATTCTCCATCAATGTTCATATTCATATTTAATGCAACTGTTTCACCGTTATTATTTTTTGTGGGTTCACTATTTCTATTAACATCCATACTGATAACAACATTGCTATTTGAACTTTCTTGAACTTCAGGTTCACTTTCAATTTGAACAGTATTGCTAATATAAGAACCTTCTTTAACAGAACTTTCATTATCTGATTTTGGTGATTCGCCCATATATCTTAATACATACTTACCTTTTTTATTTTGAACAATAACAGCAGAAATCATAACATTCTTGCTTTCAGTCCAAAAATTCTGTGTAATCTCAGGTATTGTATTAGTTTCAAACTTGATTCGAACCATAAAATTAGCACCATTTATGTCTTTTACTTTAACATTTGCTAATGGATTTTCATTTTGTTTTACACTATTAACAAATAGAGTAAACTCTTCACCTTTTTCAGAAAAAACTACCAAATCGTTTGTTTGGGCAAAACCAATTATACTGGTTAGTAAGATTAAACTTAATAAAAATAAATACTTCATGTTGTAATTTTTTAGTTTTGAATAATAATTAATTATGCTTTTGGTCGTACCAAAAATTGAACCACTATTTAATTTATGAATTAGAAACTTAAAAAATATATTAATTACCTTAATATACGGTTCTATTTTGGCTGCCAGAAACAAACCTTTGGGGAAACAATTTTATCTTCTTTTTTCAGGGTATTCATTGCTTTATCTACTTCCTTTTTATCAAGTCCTGTAATTTCGGCGATTTCACCTGCTTTTAAAGCTTTTCCAGCCTTTTTCATTGCATCTAGTACTTTTTGTGAATTTTCCATAATGTTATAATTTAAGGTTAAAAGTTAAAGTTTAAATGTAGTAAAAAATTTCAGAAAACAATTTCACCCCACATTTTTTATGATGCTATGTTATAAATTGGGCGCAATAGATTACTATACTTATCAAGTTATTAAAATCTTATCCATGAAATGCAAATAATTTAGTATTTAGGATGGAGAATGCATATTAAAACTAAGCGACATTTTGTTTAAAGGGTTTTAGATAATTATATAAACATTCAGGAGTTTCAGCATAAATACTTAAACTTGTTAATGCTGTAGCAAATTCAAATCTAAAACTACACTTATGTTTTTCTTTAAATAAAACAGAATTTTTTTTACAAATATCGGATTGAAGTCTATGTAAAAAGCTAATAAAGAATTTAAGTTGAAATTTACCCCGAAATAAAATCTCCGGATTTTGTTTTTCAAATAATTTTAATTTGGTTTTTAGCTCTGATGCTTTTACTAACGGAGCATCTGAAAAAATTGATTGAAGTGAACTTAAATTATTAAGTTCAGTGAAATTGGATATTGTACTTAAATCTTCGCTAGCAATAGAACTAAAATAAGAACTAATTAATGAATCAATTTTTAAATTAGTCTTTAATCCTAATTTTTTTCGTTTATCATTTTGACATGAAAGCCATGCATTTAAATATAATGTCTCTTTATGAAATTTATTTTGTAACCTTTCAAACAAATTTAAAGCAATAGAGAAATCTTCGTTTTCTTCATTTAACGAAAATTCATCAGTCAAGAGCTTCTTTAACACATTTTTGTTAGCATATTGATTTTCTATCGAGTAAGTAGGTAAACAATATATAGATTTTATATAAATATGAGCATCATAATCTTGGTCAATAAAATAACAGATTTCTGTTTTTTTGTATTCTTTCTTCTTAGCAATTAATCTTCTTACATCAATTACATTCTCTTTACCACCGCAAACAATTGGTTCGTAATTTCTTTGAGTATAATTATTTATTCTAATGCCGTAATACTTTTTGTCATCTTTACCTTCAAAAAAACAAAAAATACAGTCCTTTTTCTTTTTTTGCTTTAATACGAATTCTGTATATGCGACATGCCCAGATGAAACTTCATCTCTTAATTTATCAATTAATTCCATAAATAAACTATTTGATATAAGAATTCATACCTACTGCAAATTCATCAAGTTCATTCTTAAATATGAATGGAGAATGTGTTACTGAAATTAAAAATTTACATTTTTCTGAACTAACAATATCAGGTAAAAGTTGCTTTTGCCATTCTATTGAAAGTGATAGTTCAGGTTCATCAAATAGAACAACATAATTTTTTGAAAATTCTAAATAAATTTTGGAAAACAGCGAAATAATTTGTTTCTCTCCAGATGATAATTTGTTTAATTTTACATCATCATCCGTCCCTTTTCTATACACAGCTATTTTAACTGCACTTTCATTATATCTGAATTCTTTATCTTCCAAATACTTATTACAAACATCTCTAAATTTCTTGATTGCATCATCTAGATGCTTGTGTTGATTGTATATTTCAATAAGGTTAAATAAAAAATAAGTAAGTTCTTTCTTCTTCAATAATCCTTTTGGTTTTTCAAGTAATTTAAGAATTTCTTTCCTATCATTATCAGACAAACTATCTCCAACTCTATGAAGAACTATTTTTGCAGTTGAGATGTCTAAACTGTCTATCTGCTCTTGTTCAATTTCAGGAAATCCTTTTAAAAGTTGAGATAATATTTCTCCTGTTACTTTTGAAAAACCTTCAACTGTTGAATAATTTATACTATCTAAAACATTTTCAATACGCAAATCAACATCTTCCATACCAAAATGGATTAATGTGTCATCCTTAACTTCGAATGTTTCTAAATCATCAATATAAGAATCTTCAAAGCCAGATGATTCAGAATTATCAATGAATTTGCCTAAATTCTTTAAATCTTCTTCTACTCTTCTATAAGTTGGGAAATATAAAATATCAATTGCATAGGAATTTAATAACTCTCCAAATTGAAAGAATTTTTTCAAGGTTGGTTCATTAATAAGTAATTTTAATTCTCTCGCCATAATATGGCTTGGTGCCCACCTTGGTATTCTATTTTTTGAAAGAAAACGCATTAAACCTAATTCTTTCTCTCTATTGGATTCATATTCACTGAGATATTCTTCAATTTCTTGAAGATCCAACTGATTTAATATATCTACAGGAATATTTCTATGTACCTGTCTATCTCTAAAACCCAAATATGTTTCAAGTTCTCTTTTTGTAAATTGAATTTTATTACCATCTTTAAAAGTTAAATCGAGACGTTCAAATTCTATTGAATATAACTTATTATAATTTTCAGATAGAACATAATATAAACAATTAAGAACGGTAGTTTTTCCTAATCCATTTTCCCCAATAAGAATCTTGATATCACCATCGAATGGTATGTTTACAGTTCTAAATCCAAAAAGCTTGGTAATTTTAAATCTTTTAATCATGTTAATGTTTCCTTTTTAGAACATTGTCAATTGAAACTCTAAGTTAATATTTTTATATTAAATACAATTAAATTTAAACCATATATTAAAAATTAGGCTTATTTGCGAAGCAAATGTGCCTAATTTTTAAATAACAAGTTGCCCGTCAGGGCAAAAACGCGTGGGAATACTAAATTATTTTTTATCATACTTACCGAACAAATCCTAATAAATTTCTTGTCAAATCGCTATGAATGGAATATACTAAATTATCAAAACACAATAAAGATTCGAACTTTTTTAAACTATCAGAATGTGAACAAAGATTTCTAAAAATATTTGTAAAAACATATAAAACAATCAATTAACATTATTTAACACTTGATCTACGAAAATAATCGTACAAATATTTGCATCTACGAAATCTGTCGTATATATTTGTTGTACGAAATTATTCGTAATGCATCAGAAAGTTAATTTATCCGTCTTTATTATATGAGTGAAAATAAAAAATATCAACCTACTGAATCAGAGCTAGAAATTCTTCAAATTTTATGGCACTACGGTCCTTCAACTGTTAAATTTATTAACGAAAAGCAAAACGAAGATAAAGAAGTTGGTTATACAACAACACTGAAATTTATGCAAATAATGGCTGAAAAAGGAATGCTGGATGTAAATAAAGAAAGCAAACAACACATCTACACTCCTACTCTTGACGAAGATGTAACTAAAGGAAAGCTTCTTGATGGTTTTGTAAAGAGAACATTTTCAGGATCGGCAATGAAACTGGTAATGCAAGCACTTGGTAATCATAAACCATCGAAAGAAGAGTTACAGGAAATAAAAAATTTAATTCAAAATATTGAAAATAAATCCGAATAATTATGTTTTCAATAAATCATATTCTTACTGATGAAGTAGTTAAAGCCCTCGGTTTAACTCTAATTCATGTTATATGGCAAGGATTTCTGATTGCATTTTTAATGGCTGTTATTTTAAAATTCGTTAAAAATTATTCATCCCAATTAAGATATTACATAGCATGCTTATCATTATTACTGATTGTTGGATTTTCAGTTATCGATTTCATAGAATATTACGATAATCCTATTCAACTGATTGAATATGGTCAAGTAAATGCTTCTGAAAATTTGATGCAAATTATTACAGTGGATAATACTATAAATGAAATTGAAACTGGTAATACGATTCGAACTTATTTTTTTGTATTTATTTCTAAAATAGATATATACTTCCCTTTAATAGTAAATATATGGTTGATAGGAATCCTGGTTTTTTTACTACGTTTTATAATAGGATTAACCTATTCGCAAAGAATAAAACATTACAATATTCAATATATATCAGATTATTGGGAGAGAAATTTTTATAAAATTGAGAAAAAGCTAAATATTCGAAAAAAAATTAAATATCTGGAATCGCAGATAATTAAAGTACCTGTCGTTTTAGGTTATTTAAAGCCTGTTATTATTGTTCCGGCCGGAATGTTAATGGGTATTCCTGAAAATCAGATTGAAGCAATTATTGCACATGAATTAGCGCATATTAAGCGTAATGATTACTTGGTAAATATTCTTCAAACAATAATTGAAATGATATTCTTTTTCCATCCAGCAGTATGGTATATTTCATCGACAATTAGAACCGAAAGAGAAAATTGTTGTGATGATATTGCCCTTACTGTATGTGATGAATCTCTAATTTATGCCAAAGCATTGGTATCTGTGCAAGAACTTTATCCTGACAAGGTATATTCCGCGGTTGCTTTCTCAGGACAAAAAAAACAATTATTAAACCGTATAAAAAGAATGATTATGAAACCAAAAATGAAATCAAATTTAACAGATAAAATTATAGCTTCACTTATTGTTATTATTGGAATAGTAATAATTACTATAAGTACAAGTTTAAAAGCAGAATCACCTGAACCAATTGCCATGGTTACAAATGATGCCCCTATGACAATAGAAATTATTCAACCTGAAATTCCAGGAGAAATTCCTATTCCTGATGAAGTAGAAATAGTTAAAATGATAATTAGAGACACTACTAAAATCAATAAAAAATGCGAAAATATTAATATTGAAAATAATACAATAACAAAATCATTTACAGATAAAGATGGAAAGAAAAAAGAAATGAAAATTTCTTTAAAAAATGGTAAGGTTGTTGATTTATATGTAGATGGAAATAAAATTTCTGAAAGTGAATATAAAAAATATCAACCTGAAGTAGATGAAACAATTGCAGATCTTAAAGAAGCGAAAGAAGATATAAAAGATGCAATGAAAGAAATTGAAGAAATCGATTTCGATAAAATTAGAAAAGATGTTGAAGAAGCCATGAAAGATGTTCACATTGATATGGCTGAAATACAAAAAGAAATTGCTCATTCATTAGAAGAAATTAAAAATATTGATACAGACCAAATTATTAAGGATATTGAATTAAATATCGATAGAATTAAAGATATTGATCTGGAAAAAGAAATGATAGAGCTGAATAAATCGATACAGGAAATTCAAAATATTGATATGGAAGAATTTAAGCTTCAAATGGAAGAAGCAAGAATTCAAATGGAGAATATAAATCTTGATGAAATTAGAGCTGAGATTGAGAAAAACAAGGAACTGATGTTGAAAGATATTGATATGGATGCAATTCAGAAGGAAATGTTAAAAGCTCAGGAAGAAATTGCAAAAATTGATATGGGTAAAATTAGGACTGATATGGAAGAAAGTTTCAAAAAAGTAGATAAGGAAAAAATTATTGGTGATATGGAAAAGGAACTGGAAAAACTGGAAAGTCTAGAACTCGAAGAAAATTAGAAATTCATATTTATGAAATTAAAACCTAACAGCATTTCTAAGCTGTTAGGTTTTTTAATTTAAATTTGTGAATATGATAAAACATGAACTAAAATATAAACTTATAGAAACAGGTGTTCAATTACTTAAAGAACGTGCCGAAAATGCAAAAAAGGCAATGGAAGAATTACAACAAAGCGCAAATGACTATGGATTGCCAAAAGATCGCTATGATTCTTTCAGGGCACAAGTTTTAAGGAAACGCGATTTGTTTGCAGAACAATTTCAAAAGGCTTTAGAAGAAATGGATATCATGCAAAAAATTGATGCTAAAAAAATATCGGAAAAAGTAGAATTTGGAAGTATTATTATTACCAATAAACAAAAACTATTTGTTTCAATAAGTTTGGGTAAAATTGAGCTTGAAAAAGAGCAATTTTATGCTATATCAACTCAGGTTCCTATATATAAATCTATTCAGAATAAAAAAACCGGTGAATCATTTGAGTTTAATGGAATAAATTTTGAAATTTTAGATATTTTCTAACATATTACACATAATAATAAATGAGCAATGCTTTATTTTTAAGTATTGCTCATTTATTAATATACAACTTAGTAGAGTCTGACTCTTTTTTAAATCGAAATAAAATTAATTGTTAATCGATTCTAAAATAATATTAGTTTGATCTAAAATTAATTTTTCATTATCTTCTGTAGTATTTGATTTACTACACATAACGCTAGCAAGCTCTAATGCTGCATCATCACAATCAGTACCATCACAATTGTATTTTTCACCATCGTATAAGTAATAGCAATCTGTAGTTGTGCAGCAAGCCTCAAATGTTCCACATGCACTTGACGAACTTTTACAAGTTGGATCTTCTTCACATGAATTTAGAATAATTGGTAAAGAAATAAATGCAAATGCAGCTAATAACAATAAAATTTTTTTCATGTTTAATTTTTTTAGGGTTAATAACAATTCAATAATTAAGTTTAATATTTATTATAAATAATTATATATCATATAAATATAAAAAAACGAATCTTAAAGTCAAAAATAATTGCATGTTTCTTTATATATAAATTTAATTCATTTCATATATTCAAAAAATCTTTTAATAGTCCAGAACAATTAAGATCAAGTTTTAGTTAAAATATACAAATAAAAAATGCCAGAAAAAATCTGGCATTCTAAATAAACTAATTTTTTGTTAATTACATGATAAATTATCATAGGTTGATTGATAAATACTAGCTAAAGTACAATCACTATCTAAATAATCTTTCAATGCATCTTTATAATCATTACAGTTTGCTGTTGAAGGATCGCCCCAATATGCTGTACTAGCATCACTAATATCATCTAACATTTTAGTGCAATCAACAGGATTATCTTTATCACAAGAACTAAAGATAACAGGAACAGCTAAAAAAGCTGCAGCAACTAATACAAGTAAAATTTTTTTCATAATAATTTAGTTTTAAGATTGGCGTTTATTCAAGAAATTAAAAATATAAATTTTTTTAATTATTTATACGTTTTATACAGAATATTAGATTGTAAATTTTATAAAAATTTAATATTTACTGCCAAAAAACGATAAAGTAAAGACAAATGAATAGTTTCTGATGACAAAAAAACATTTTTTTATACTACTTTCATTTTTTCAACTTCTTTAAAAACCCTTAAAAAATTCTCTCCCCAGATTTTTTTAATTTCCATTTTATTATACCCACGTTTTAAAAGCTCAACAGTAATATTTTTCATTTCGCTTGCATCCATACAACCGGTAACACCACCCCCACCATCAAAATCGGTACCAATGCCAACATAATCAATTCCAATTGTTTTCACTACATAATCAATATGATCAACAACATCGGCAACTGTAGCAAGTTCTTTTGTATATTTCATATCAAGTTCTTCCCACTCCA
>MENE01000033.1:0-1531 GCA_001769005.1 Bacteroidetes bacterium GWA2_31_9b
TAGCTGCCGGTAATACAGTTGTTGCCAAACCTTCAGAAATAACTCCAATGACCGCTTATTTATTATCGGAAATTTGCATAGAAGCTGGATTACCAAAAGGGGTGTTAAATATTGTACATGGATTAGGACATAAAGTTGGTGCTGCCATTACCAGTCATCCAGATATTCCTGTTATTTCATTTACAGGAGGAACCGTTACCGAAAAACAAATAATCTCCACTGCTGGATCGATGTTTAAAAAACTTTCGTTGGAATTGGGTGGTAAAAACCCAAACATCATTTTTGACGATTGTAATTTTGAAGATGCTTTGCGAACAACTGTTCATTCGTCGTTTGCAAACCAAGGACAAATTTGTTTGTGTGGGTCAAGAATTTTTGTTCAAAAAGGAATTTATGAAAAATTTAAAACTGCTTTTGTTGAGAAAGTAAAACAACTTACCATTGGAAATCCTTTTGATGAAAACACGAATATTGGTGCAGTTGTTTCTAAACCTCATCTGGAAAAAGTATTGTCGTATGTTGAGTTAGCAAAACAAGAAGGCGGAACTATTTTGTGTGGAGGTAAAAGACGAATTGTCGAAGGTGAATATAATGAAGGATATTATTTAGAACCGACTATTATTGAAGGCTTGGCTTACAATTGTAGAACCAATCAAGAAGAAATATTTGGACCAGTAGTAACCATTGCCCCATTTGAAACTGAAGAAGAAGTGCTGATGATGGCAAACAGTACAAAATACGGATTAGCTTCAAGCGTATGGACAGAAAATTTAAAAAAAGCACACCGAGTAGCTGCAAATTTACATGTGGGTATAGTTTGGGTAAATACCTGGTTGTTGAGAGATTTAAGAACTCCGTTTGGTGGAGTAAAACAATCGGGTGTTGGTAGAGAAGGTGGTTTTGAAGCTTTACACTTTTTTACCGAGCCAAAAAATATCTGTATAAAACTATAAAACAACAAAGCCCACAATTTTAATTGTGGGCTATTTTGTTTTTATAACTACAAATTCTAATCAACAATTTTATCTGTTTTCTTAGAAGAATAATTTATTTTTAAGGCGTTTACTTTACGCATTTCTTGTTTTACTTCGGTAACAATACCCATTTTGGTATCTTGATCTACTTTAAGCGACCAAGTAATCATGTTACGTTCAGCTTCGTCTCTTTTGTCTTTTTCCATTTCAACAAACTGAAACAAATCTTCTTTTGTAGCAAATACATCATTTAATTGAATACGTGGAGCCGTACCAAAAGCACCTTGTAACGATTTTATCGGTTCTCCAATATAAATGTAGCTTACTAGCGATTTTTTCTCCATTTTTTCAACCTCAGTTGCTCTTGGTGTTACCACTTGAACTTTCAAAGAAGTTGTTCTCATGGTAGTAGTAACCATAAAAAAGAACAACAACATAAATACAATATCAGGTAAAGATGCAGTTGAAATTGCAGGTAAATTCTTTTTACCATCTTTTCTAAATTTAGACATTACTTGTTTCCTCCTATAGCTTTAGGTTCTGCCTCAGAAATACGT
>MENE01000033.1:1558-2635 GCA_001769005.1 Bacteroidetes bacterium GWA2_31_9b
TTTGGTAAGAAGTCCCCATGTCGTTCTGTAATGAAATAATCTGTTTTGATACTGGAATATTTCCAAAAATAGGCACATCTTCGTTTTTATACTCTGGCATATCAGGATTATTTGGATCGCCTTTGATGAATTCTTTTACTTTTTCTTTAAGTTCGGTTACTGGAATATATTCCCCAGCAGCCAACAATTGATCGTGTTGGTTTACCAATACCTCAAAAATATTACGTTGCTTAATATCAATTTTCTCTAACTCATTTTTATCTTCAGGCGGTGGAGGCAATCTTCTTAGTAGCCCTGTATCAGTATCCATGGTAGTTGTTACCAAGAAGAAAATCAACAGTAAAAAGGCAATGTCGGCCATAGAACCGGCATTTATTTCGGTTAGTTCTCTAGACATTTTTAATTATTTAAACAATTTTGAAACTTCAGCGTAAATTACTGCTAAAATGGCTCCGCTTCCAATAATATAAAAAGCAATTAAACCCGCTTCAGAATATTTAGAAGCAGTTGCATTAGCCAATTGAACGCCATTAATAGTAAAAAATTCTTCATTACTAGATAATGCATAAGCTATTCCAAATATCAACAACAATGCAATAACTCCAAATAAAGCATTTTTTGCTCCTTTAGGATTTTGTGCCATAAAAATAATTGGAAAAGCAATTGCTGTTATTGACGCAATACCAAACAGTGCGTAACATAAAGCAATCAGTATTCCTTCTGAAACTGCACCTAAAAAGAATAATGCACTTATTAATGCTGACAACCCTAAAAGGCTTGTCAACAATATGCTATATAATTTATTATTCATATAAAATTATTTTTTTGATAGTTCGTGTTTTACTAATAAATCGATTAATGAAATAGATGCATTTTCCATATCATTTACAATACCATCTACTTTTGCAATCAAATAATTATAAAATAATTGTAAAATCATAGCTACAATTAATCCAAGTACAGTGGTTAATAATGCTACTTTAATACCATCAGCAACAACAGCTGGAGAAATATCACCAGCAGCAGCAATAGCATCAAACGCACCAATCATACCGATAACTGTACCTAAGAAACCTA
>MENE01000033.1:2664-6737 GCA_001769005.1 Bacteroidetes bacterium GWA2_31_9b
ATGGATTTGGCTTACAATGAATTGCTTGGTGATGCAGAAAAAATTAATTGTGAGGTAGCTAATTACAGAAAAACAAATCTTGAAGATATTAGGAGAATTGCTTCAGAGATGTTTAACAAATCCAATTGTTCTACTTTATATTATAAATCAAAAAACTAAAACAAATGACTCTTAACCGAAATACTCAGCCTCCATTTCAAAATATCGATTCAATAAAACTTATAGAACCGGAAAAAACCATTCTCGACAATTCAATTCCATTATACTCAATAAACAGTGGCACACAGGATGTTTTAAAAATCGATTTGTCGTTTGAAGCAGGAATGTGGTATCAGTCGAAACCTTTAATTGCTGGTACTGTAAACGAAATGCTTTCGGAAGGAACAACGAGTATGTCATCAATGGAGATTGCAGAAAAACTCGATTATTTTGGAGCTTTTATTCAGGCCAATCCATCGAAAGATTTTGCGGGAGTTACATTATTTACATTAAAAAAATACCTTCCCGAAACAATTTCAATTTTAGAAGATATTATTAAAAATCCAATTTTTCCAGAGCATGAGTTAATAAACTATACCAATAAGCGAAAACAAACATTTCAGATTGAAATGGAAAAAGTATCGAATCTTGCACGACGAAAATTTAATGAGCAATTGTTTGGTAAAGAACATCCATATGGAAAAAATCAAGAATTGCTTGATTATGACTCAATTACTCAAACCGACTTAATCGATTTTCATAACAGGTACTATAATTCTGCAAATTGCAAAATAATTGTCTCAGGTAGAGTTGATTCCGAAACTATTTCGATTATAAACATGCATTTTGGAAATATCAACTGGAAAAAGAAAAATATTCCTGCACAGGAAACTTTTTCAAATACATATATTGGTAAAAAAGAAGAAATAATTATTAAAGAAGATGTTACTCAATCGGCAATACGAATAGGGAAACAAATAATTACAAAGCATCACCCCGATTATCCTAAATTAGAAGTTGTAAACACGATTTTAGGAGGATATTTTGGTTCGCGATTAATGAAAACCATTCGAGAAGATAAAGGATATACGTATGGTATCAGTTCATTTTTAGTGACCTTGAAAAATGCAGGTTTTTTTGTAATTGGAACTGAAGTAGGATCTGATGTAACCAAAAATGCAGTTGATGATATTTTTATTGAGATAAAAAAATTGAGAGAATCTTTTGTTAGCAAAGACGAGCTGGAAATTGTTAAGAATTTTATGGTAGGAGATTTGATGCGTTCATTTGATGGACCATTCGACCTGGCTCAAAGTTACCAGTCAATTATTGAGATGGATATTGATTACAACTTCTTTAATAGAACTATTGATGCCATTAAATCAATTACTCCCGAGGAAATAAAAACATTGGCGAATTTGTATCTTGATGAAAGCACCATGGTTATAACAATAGCCGGAAAATATTAATTTCTTTGATATAAAATTAAAATATAAAAACTAATACAAACAATTAACTTATTAAACAACTAAATTGATTTGTTATATTTGTATAAAGCATTAAATATAATTTCATGCACATTACCAGGTATTTATTAGCATTCTTATTATTTGGAAGTTTACTTTACAATAATACTTATGGGCAAAAAGCAGTAAATCCTCCCCTTTTTAAGGAAGCTAGTGTTATTCAAGGCGCAGGAAATGTTAGGTTAGTATGGGAGCTTGATGCTGCAGCTATTGCAGCATCTGCTGATGTATTTATTTATCGTGATTCTCCAAACGAATGGTACATTGTTGACTCTGTAAAGAACACAACTATAAATGAATATACAGACATTACTGCAAATGCGAATATAAATCCACGACTTTATAAACTAAGAGCCAGAACTATAGATTACAGTTCTGATTCAAAGAAATTTCCTACTAATTTACTTGACTTTACTTATGACAGCTGCAAAGCGGAAGTTAATCTTAGCTGGACAAATACTGTTTTAGTTCCTTATAGTTCTTCTGATGTAAATTTTGTTCGTTACGAAATATATGTATCAAATGATGATGGTTTTAACTATGAAAAAATAGGAGAAACCACAAATAAAAATTACACATTAACCAACATTCAAGAAAGCACTAATTATAAGTTTTATATATCTGGAGTACCCGAACATCTATCAAGTTCAAAATCTTCATCAAATACGGTTTCTCTTATTGCTCAGATGCCTTTAAGCCCCGATTTCATATATGCCCGCTCCGCTTCTGTTAATGGAAGCACTATCGATCTGGAGTTCGAAATCGACCCTGTTTCAGAACTTACTACATTCAAATTGCTACGATCAGAAAATGTGAATGGCCCTTTTGATACAATTCAAACAATTCATTCGTCAGAACATACTATTTTTATTAACGATACTGAAGTTAAAACAAGTAAAAAAGTATATTATTATAAACTCGCTTCTGTGAATAACTGCAACATAGTTACGAAGGAATCAGATATTATTAATTCAGTATTGCTAAATGTTTCTAATTCCGATTTTGATAATACTCTCGAATGGAATGCATTTAAAGAAAGTACTTCTGCTGATTGTTATTATAAAATATATAGGATTGTTGAAAATCAAGAATCATCAATAAAAACATTGATGAATGAATATAGTTACATCGATAATGTGGATGAGTTAATAGGAACGAATGCAGGTGGCAAAATATGTTATTATGTTGTTTCCTGGGTAAATAGTGGCGTTTTAAAATTAAACAATTCAAATATCGATTGCATAATTATTGAACCCAAAGTATTAGTACCAAATGCTATTACTCCAAATGCAATCAACAAAAACTGTTGTTTTAAACCGGCATTTTCATTTCTCCCGACAGATTATTTTCTAGTTATATATAACCGATGGGCAAATGTAGTTTTTGAAACAACCGACCCAGAAGCTTCATGGGATGGACGTTATCCAAACGGACAATATGTTCCTGCAGGAGCATATATTTTCTATCTTAAAATAAATACCGAAAACAATCAATCTATTGAAAAAAGGGGTAACATTACTGTAATCTATCCGTAATAATTTTATAAACATCAGTATTTATTCACTAAATTTGTGATTTACTTAAGTAAGGATATGTAAAAATGAATCATGCAATTCCTCAAACCGATATTGAATTAAAAAAAGAAGAAGAATATATTAATAGTCTTTTCGAAGACATGTTAACAAGTACGTCAAAACATGTAAAACCTGAAGACGAAGAACTTATTCGAAAAGCTTTCAATCTTGCATACGAGTCGCATAAGGGTACAAGAAGAAAAACAGGTGAACCTTATATTATTCACCCGATTGCTGTTGCAAAAATTGTCACCTCCGAAATTGGTTTAGGAACAGTATCAATTGTATGTGCATTATTGCACGATGTGGTTGAAGATACTGATTATACACTCGAAGATATCAGGCACATATTTGGCGACAAAATAGCATCAATAATTGATGGATTGACAAAAATTTCCGACATGTTCGATCAACAATCGTCGTTACAAGCCGAGAATTTTAGGAAAATGCTTCTTACACTATCCGACGATGTTAGGGTAATTCTGATAAAGCTAGCCGACAGATTGCATAACATGCGAACCCTTGATGCAATGCCTCCAAACAAGCAAATGAAAATTGCAGGAGAAACCATTTACCTTTATGCTCCTCTGGCTCACCGTTTAGGATTATATGCAATAAAATCGGAATTAGAAGATCTTAGTTTAAAATACAGGCACCCGAAAATTTTTCAGGAAATATCAAGCAAAATAAAAGACAACGAGAAAAAAAGACAACAGGAAATAAATCGCTTTTCGTTACCAATTATTGAAAAACTCGAAAAAAACAATATTCAATTTGATATAAATGGAAGACCAAAGTCCATTTTCTCGATTTGGAATAAAATGCAGGTTAAAAATATTCCATTCGAAGAGGTTTATGATTTAATGGCTATACGAATAGTTTTTAAATCGTTAAATAACGAAACTGAAAAAGCACAATGCTGGCAAATCTATTCACTAATTACCGACATTTATACTCCTAAACCAGATAGAATTAGAGACTGGATTAGTTCGCC
>MENE01000033.1:6860-14987 GCA_001769005.1 Bacteroidetes bacterium GWA2_31_9b
GAAGTATAAAGGAGAAAAAAACAGCGAAAATGAACTAGATAAATGGATTAAGAAAATAAGGGAATTGCTCGAAAATCCAAACTCAAATGCACTGGAATTTCTTGATGAGTTTAAAATGAACCTGTTTGCTTCAGAAATAATGATTTTTACTCCTAAAGGTGATTTAAAAACACTTCCAAAAAACTCTACAGCTCTTGACTTTGCATACGAAATACACAGTGAAATTGGAAATAAAGCTATTGGAGCTAAAGTTAATCACAAGCTTGTTCCTTTAAATCATATATTGTACAGTGGCGATCAGGTAGAAATAATTACATCAAGCAAAAGAAGGATTCAAACCGAATGGTTCGATTTTGTTAAAACTGCTAAAGCCAAACTAAGCATTACCAATGCTATAAAAGCTGAAACAAAAAACAGAACCGAAAAAGGAAAAGAATTGCTCGAAATAAAACTTAAAGAACTTAATGTTCATCCAAGTTCGAGAGTATTTAAAAAAATATTACCAGAATATGATGTTTTAAGTAAAGATGAACTTTACAGCAAAATTGGAAGCGGTATTATTAAGCTTGATGATTTGAAAAAAATCCTAAAAAAGAATACTAAAAACAAGCTTATACGTTACTGGGGGCTGCAAATATTAAAATCGGGAAGCTCTTCAAAAGAAAAGAAAGATTCCTTACAAACTAAAGACTCCGAGAAGTTTAACTATAAAGATCCTGTAATTATTCGTGATGATACGAATGTTACTTATAAAATTGGAAAATGTTGCAATCCAATACCGGGTGACGATGTAATGGGATATAAAAATCCTCAAAACGATTACATTATTATTCATAAATCGAAATGCCCAAATGCAATAAAGATCATGTCGAGTGAGGGGAATTTTATTGTCCCGGTTAAATGGACATCGCAAAAACTACTTTCGTTTTTAGCAAAACTAAGTTTAAGTGGTATAGACAGAGTTGGTGTAGCAGCAAATATTACAGCAGTAATTTCTGATGAGTTAAATGTAAATATACGAAAAATATACATTGAAACCCATGATGGAATATTTGAAGGAAGTATAGACCTTTATGTATATAGTGTTGCTGATCTTAACAATTTAATCTTGAATATTAGTAAAATTAAAGGAGTTGAGTCGGTTAAAAGAAATGAAGACATGGCTTCATAATATTCTTTAAAATTATTCTAAATAACAAAAAAAAGTCTTATTTTTAAAAATTCATTTTAATAAATGATAGGCTATGATTTGTACAGAAACTAAAGATACCGTTAAAAAAATTTTTACGGAATTTTTAGAAAAACGCGGACACAGAAAGACTCCTGAACGTTACGCGATTCTCGATGAAATATATTCCCGTGAAGCCCATTTCGATATAGAATCATTGTATATTTCGATGAAAAACAAAAACTATCGTGTTAGCCGAGCTACATTATACAATACTATTGATTTATTATTAGAAAGCAATCTGGTTATTAAACATCAATTTGGAAAAAATATAGCACAATTCGAAAAAGCACATCATTGTAAACAACACGATCATTTAATTTGTCAGGAATGTGGAAAAGTACTTGAGTTTTGCGATCCACGAATTCAAGATATTCAACAAACTGCATCAGAAATGCTTAATTTTAATATAAGTTATCATTCTCTTTATTTTTATGGAACATGTAACGAGTGTGAAATCAAAAAGCAAAATGAAAATAGTTGAAAACTATTTAAAAAATAGTTGAATAATCCCCTATCAATCGTTGGGGATTTTTTAATTTTAAGCAATTCTTTTTGTAAATTTCAATTTTAAAAAGTTAAACACATTCAATAAATGAAATTAGACGTATTATTAGGTCTTCAGTGGGGTGATGAAGGTAAAGGAAAAATTGTTGATGTACTTGCCCCAAAGTACAACGTTATTTCGCGTTTTCAAGGTGGTCCAAATGCAGGGCACTCATTAGAATTTAACAAAATAAAACATGTATTACACACCATTCCCTCAGGTGTTTTCCGCCCTGAAACAATTAATATTATTGGTAATGGAGTAGTTATCGACCCCGTAATTTTTAGTAAAGAAATTGATGCACTTGAAAAATTAGGAGTAAATATTCGAAAAAACCTTTTCATATCGAAAAAGGCTCATCTGATATTACCATCACACAGAATACTTGATGCAGCATCAGAAGCAGCAAAGGGAAAAACAAAAATTGGCTCAACACTTAAAGGTATTGGGCCAACCTATATGGACAAAACCGGACGAAACGGAATTCGTGTCGGTGATACGCTTAGCACTGATTTTATGAATAAGTACAATCAGCTTACCAATAAACATAAAGATATTCTTAAACAATACAAGTTTGAATACGATTTAAAAGAATATGAAGATTGTTGGTTCAAAGGAATTGCTCTTTTAAAAAGTTTTCAAATTATAGAGAGTGAACATCAAATAAATAAATATTTAGACGAAGGAAAAAGTATTTTAGCCGAAGGAGCTCAGGGCACTTTGCTTGATATTGATTTTGGCTCATACCCTTTTGTTACTTCATCAAATACAATTTGTGCCGGTGCTTGTACAGGCTTAGGAGTAGCTCCAAACAGAATTGGAAAAGTGTTTGGAATATTTAAAGCATATTGTACTCGAGTTGGAAGTGGCCCCTTCCCTACCGAATTAGAGAATACAACTGGCGAAACAATTCGAAAACAAGGACATGAATATGGAGCAACAACAGGCCGACCACGCAGATGTGGATGGCTCGATCTTCCTGCTCTCAAATATGCTATTATGCTTAATGGTGTTACCGATCTTATTATTACAAAATCTGATGTTTTATCAGGATTTAAATCATTACAAGTTTGTACTCATTACATACATAATGGTAAAAGAATAGACTATTTACCTTACGAAATTAACGAACCTATTGAACCAGTATATGAAGAATTTAAAGGTTGGGATATGGATATCACGAATTGTAAAAAATTCTCGGAACTGCCTGAAGAATTCATAACTTACTTGAAATATATTGAAAAAGAAGTTAAAGTACCAATAACAATTATTTCGGTAGGTCCTGACAGAGAACAAACTATTACCAAATAAAAAAAATAGCCCTAAGGCTATTTTTTTTTAGATGGTAAGTATCTTAATTAATTAAAAAATAATGTTTAAGAATATCATTTAAAATTCCTAAATCAATACGCATTATATGTAACTGATAATATGACATTTGCAATATATATAAGGTTTGATCTTATAGAACAATGTAATGCAGCATTTGAGAATCTTCAAATTAATTTTTTATATGATTGTTTAAATCTATAATTTTGGGACATTAATTCAAAAAATATAATAAAACGATATTATCATGAAGAGAGATACAAAAATTTTTGATCTAATTCAGAAAGAAAAAGAAAGACAAATTAATGGTATTGAGCTTATTGCATCAGAAAACTTTGTAAGTGAACAGGTTCTGGAAGCAATGGGTTCTGTAATGACCAATAAATATGCCGAAGGATATCCAGGTAAAAGATATTATGGTGGTTGTGAAGTTGTTGACCAGTCGGAACAAATTGCAATCGATAGATTAAAACAGTTATACAATGCCGAGTGGGCAAATGTTCAGCCACATTCAGGCGCACAAGCAAATATGGCTGTATTTATGGCTGTATTAGAACCAGGCGATACATTTCTTGGTTTAGATCTTTCACATGGCGGACACTTATCACATGGTTCACCTGTAAATATGTCGGGCATTTTGTACAGAGCGGTATCTTATGGTGTAAAGCAAGAAACCGGCCGAGTTGATTACGACATGATGGAAGAAGTTGCATTACGCGAAAAACCAAAAATGATTGTTGGAGGTGCATCAGCATATTCTCGTGAGTGGGATTATAAACGTATGCGTCAGATTGCCGATAAAATTGGAGCAATATTAATGATTGATATGGCTCACCCTGCAGGTTTAATTGCTGCCGGTTTATTAAGCAATCCTGTTGAATATGCACACATTGTTACATCAACAACTCATAAAACATTACGTGGACCACGTGGAGGTATTATTTTAATGGGCAAAGATTTTGATAATCCTTGGGGTAAAAAAACTCCAAAAGGTGAAATCAAAAAAATGTCAGCATTATTAGATTCAAGTGTTTTCCCAGGAACACAAGGTGGACCACTTGAACATGTTATAGCTGCAAAAGCAGTTGCTTTTGGTGAAGCATTAGCTCCCGAGTTTAAAGAGTACCAAACACAGGTTAAAAAGAATGCAGCGGTTATGGCTGCTGAATTTATTAAACTTGGTTATAAAGTTGTTTCCGATGGCACCGATAACCATTCAATGCTTATCGACTTAAGATCAAAATTCCCTGAAATTACAGGTAAGCAAGTTGAAAACACATTGGTAAAAGCACATATCACCATAAATAAGAACATGGTTCCTTTCGACTCACGTTCACCATTCCAAACTTCAGGATTCAGAGTTGGTTCAGCAGCTATTACTACCCGTGGTGTTAAGGAAGATAAAATTAGTGTAATTGTTGGTTTGCTTGATAAAGTGATTAGCAATATCGAAAACGAAACTGTAATTGCACAGGTTGGTAAAGAAGTTGTTGATTTAATGAGTAAATATCCTTTGTTTGCTTATTAATCCAAATATATTTTATATTAGAAGCTGTCCATTGTGACAGCTTTTTTTACACTTGATTTTTCGTGTTATATTTACAAAAACACAAATTTATGGAATGGTATGTTGTTTTAGCTGTAATTGGAGTTGGCATTGTTGCCGGCTTTATTAATACTCTTGCAGGAAGCGGATCATTATTAACTTTACCATTACTCATGTTTTTAGGTTTACCTGCTAATGTTGCAAACGGGACAAACCGTATAGGCATTGTTTTTCAAGGATTAGCAGCTTCGGGAAGTTTTAGGAAACAAAAAGTTCTTGATTTAAAAACTACAAAATGGCTTATTATACCTAGTATCGTTGGAGCAATTGCCGGTTCAATTTGGGCAGTAAATCTCACCGATGAAATTATGGAATATGTAATCGGAGCATTACTGATAATTATGTTCTTTATTGTTTTATATAAACCTGAAAAATGGTTAAAAACACAATCTGAGCATATTCATAAAAAACCAACCATAATACAAATTGTAATATTTTTCTTTATAGGTTTATATGGAGGATTTATTCAGGCAGGAGTTGGATTTTTCTTACTTGCCGGCTTAGTTCTCGGTGCAGGGTACGATCTTGTTAAAGCAAATGCAATTAAAGTTTTTATTACATTAGTTTTTACTTTATTTGCCTTGGTCGTTTTTATTGTTAACGATCAGGTGAATTACATCCTAGGATTTATTCTGGCTATTGGAAGCATGATTGGGGCTTATATTGGAGCTCATGTTGCAGTAAGCTGGGGGCCAAAATTTGTACGTATAATTCTTCTGGTTGCCCTAGTAGCATCAGCACTCAAATTACTGGGATTTTTTGATTTATATTTCTAATAAAAAGTCTTACTGTAATTTAAAGTAGTAGGTAATTGTACCTTTTTGGTATGCGGGAGCATCTGGTTTTCTATCGAATTTAGCTTTTAAAGCAGCTTTTTTTGCAGCAGCCAGTAAATTTGCATCAAGGGTAGTACTTCCTTTTACTCCCGGAAAAGCTTCGGTAACAATTCCATCTTTATTTACAGTAATATCAACAACTACTTTTCCATCAATTTGAATATTATATTCAGGTTTAGGTATTGATTCGGGATTTCGTCCGGCTAAACTATAATCGGTTCCATTACCTCCAGTGCTATTTCCTCCGGTATGATTATCAGAATCTACAGAACCACCTTTGTAACCTTGATTTCCATCACCTTGAGTTTCGCCTTCACCTGCAGAGCTGTCGCTATTTTTATCGCGACCTTGAAATAATGCAAGTTCATTTACTTTTTGTTCTTGCTTTACTTCTGTTTTTTCTTCAGTTTTAGGGTTTGTTTTTATTTCAGTTTTAGTAACTTTCTTTTCTACCTTTTTAGCTTGTTCTTTAACAACTGGAGCTTCTTCAAAATCCTGAGTTACATTACCATCATTTGTTTCTTCTGCTGATGTCTCTTCAAAAGTTTCCTCAGATTCTTTTTTATCAGCTTGATTTTCTAAAAATTCAGAATACTTTGGTTCAATTTCTCCAAAACCATCTTCTTCTGTTCCAAAATTGACTAATATTCCTTCTTCCGATGGTAATGGTAAAGGAGTACTATATCCAAAGAAAACAACAAGAAGAACAATAATTGTATGAAAAATTATTGTACCAATTAAACCTATTCTATTTTCTTTATTTGCCTTTATCATATTAATTTGCTGTTGTTGCAAGAATTAATTTCCACTTATTGTCTTTAGCAATATTCATAATCTTAACCACATTTTCAATAGGTACAGATTTGTCGGCATGAACTGAAATTGTTGGTTCCAAAACATTCTCATTTGCAAATCTGTTTTTCAGAATTCCTTCAATATCTTCGAGAGACACAGGTGTAGTTTCAATATAATAATCTAATGAAGCGGTTATTGAAATTGATGTTACTGCACTTGCAGATGTTTGATAAGTACTTCTTGGCAAGAGCAATTTTAAAGCATTTGGTGCTATCATAGTTGATGTTATCATAAAAAAGATCAATAACAGGAACACAATATCGGTCATAGATGCCATACTGAACGATGCACTTACTTTACTTCTTTTCTTTAAAGCCATAATCCTGATGTTAAATTAATTTATTCAACAGGTTCGTTGAGTATATCCATAAATTCAGAAGTGTTCGCTTCTAGTTGAAAAACGACCTTTTCAATTTTAGCAACTAAAATATTGTAAGCAAGATAAGCCAATATACCAACTATAAGACCTGCAACGGTAGTAACCATCGCAGTATAAATTCCATCAGCCAACTTACTAACTACAATATTATTTCCCTCCATTGACATGGTATAAAAAGATTTAATCATACCCATAACAGTTCCAAGAAAACCAAGCATTGGAGCTGCACCGGCAACAGTAGCAAGAGTTGGTAAATTAGTTTCCAATTTTGAAACCTCCAGATTACCAACAGTTTCAATAGCCGCATTAATATCATTTAATGGGCGCCCGATTCGTTGAAGTCCTTTTTCAATCATTCGAGCTACCGGACTATTTTTTGACTGACAAAGCGCTAAAGCTGATTCTAGTTTATCTTCGTGAATATAATCTTTAATCCTATTCATAAAATTGATATCGGTTTCAGATGCTTTTTTAATTGCAAAAAACCGTTCAAAAAATATATATATTGCAACAAACGATAAAAGTACTATTGGAATCATTATCCATCCGCCTTTTAACGACATTTCCCAAAATGAAAGTTTAAGTTCACCCTGAATGGCAGGATTTGATAAATTTTCATTCAAGGTTGTTTGTATGAGTATAAATGAGTTAATCATATAAAATATAATTTAGAATATTTGTATTAAGTAAACGTAAACTATTAATCAATATTTCGCAAGTTAGAATTTTTGCATGCGATAAAAAAGTTATTTAATTATAATTTCTTCTTCTTTCTTCCCTGTAAGTTTATTCCAGAAACGATGATAAAGTTCTGAAAATGTGTTAAACTCTTCGCGATAAAAAATACCAATACCCTGTGTATATGGTGATTCTTCGTACATAAGCTTATCGTTAGCTTCGTTAAATGCTTTTACTCTTAACTTACCACTTTTATTAATTTTAACATCCACATTAAAATCACCCACCAGATTACTTGCCTGCTCTGTTTGACCACCATAACCAAGATTCCCGTTAATACTAACCCGATCATTAAGAATTTGGGTTGATAAAGCAACTTCAACCTGATCAGTACTAATTTCATCTCCAGGTCGATAATTTACACCAACATCCCATTCGTCACTTATTTGCGATAACCAATGACTAAGTTGGTTTGACAACAATTCTGTTGTTGTTGTACTTGCAGAACCAGTTCCATATCCTGCCAATCCAAAATTTGACTGATCGGGTTCTTCGTAAAAAAAGTTATTTATAATAAGTAATGACAAAAACTGCTTATTTAACTTTTCTTGTGTATTTATTATTGCTCGTACTTTATTTTTGGTATCCTCATCGGTTGTGGGAAGGTTA
>MENE01000034.1:0-4606 GCA_001769005.1 Bacteroidetes bacterium GWA2_31_9b
GTTGATGCTGAAACCATTACTATAGCTGGTAATGGAGCACAACAAACAGGTGATACCTATGGATATGGTCCAAATGCAATTTATTGGGGACAATATGATGGTACTTATGGAACTAGTGGTGGAGATTATACTTTTACAACAGCTGATGTGGTTGGTACTGTAGATCCTGATGGAACAATTGTTATTGATCACTTTGGATTGTTAATGACTGGAGATTATGCTGGTTATGTTTGGGATGTTTTTGATTTAACTTTTACAAAAGATTCAAAAAAATCTACAAGTATAAACGTTATTCCTAGTGATAAAAAACCTATTAAAATGAATTAATAGTTTTTATATTTTTGAAAAAGGCTACCATTTTTGGTAGCCTTTTTATTTATACTATTTTTTCTGTTTATTTTTAAATCATATTTTAGTATTTTTAAAACATATAAAAAATTAAGTAAACATGAAGTTAATTTATTTACAATTGCTAATATCGATTCTGATTATTAGTATTTTTTCAAACGAAAATAATTTAACTGCTCAAAATAAAAGTGATAAACACAATTTTTCTGATTTACCTTTAATCAATATTAATATCTCGGATACAACTGACCAAGGATATATCTTTTTAGCAGTAAATAAATCAGAGTCAGATTATTTAATGATACTAGATAATTATTTAACTCCTGTTTTTCTAAAGAAATTTAATTCATCAATTCAAGATTTTAAAATTCAAAAAAATGGTTTTCTATCTTATTATCAGGAAGTAAACGAAAAATTTTATGTACTTGATAGTGCATTTAATATTGTAGATAGTTTTTATATTGGAAATGATTTTATGTCAAATTTTCATGATTTTAAGTTAACTGATAATGGATATTCTTTTCTTTTAGGTTTAGATTATCAAAGTTTAAGAATGGATACAATTGTTGAAGGAGGAAATCCTAATGCCACAGTAATTGGATGTATAATTCAGGAATATGATGAAAATAAGAATCTTATTTTTCAATGGCGAAGTTGGGACCATTATAAAATTACTGATACATATATGGACTTAACAGCCCAGATTATTGATTATGTTCATGGAAACTCCATTGAAATTGATACGGATAGTAATATTATATTTTCTGCTAGAAATATGAGTGAAATTACTAAAATTGACCGAATTACAGGTGAAATTATTTGGCGTTTAGGTGGTAAAAATAATGAGTTTGAAATAATTGGTGACACAAAAAGTTTTTCTGCACAACATTCAGTTACCAAAAATTCAAATGGGAATATTACCCTTTTCGACAATGGTAATTTCAATGAAATTAACTATTCAAGGGGAGTAGAATATGAAATTGATGAACTAAATAAGACAATAACATTTGTAAATGAATTCAGGCACAACCCTGATGTTTTTAGTCAAATTATGGGAAATATGCAAAACTTATCCAATGGAAATAAACTAATAGGTTGGGGAACAAACTCAAATGATGATAATCTTTTTTTAACAGAATTCAAACCTGACGGCACCCCTGTTTTTGAATTATCTTCACCTGAAAAGGAATATAGTTATAGAGCGTTTCGCTATCCATGGAAAACCACCTTATTTAATAGTAATAATGATACTGTCGATTTTGGAGAAGTTAGTTTTGGTTCTTTTGCAAATCAACAGATTGTAATTACAAATAATTCAGAAAATACACTTGAATTATCAAGTTATGCAACTCGAGGAACCGTTTTTACTATATTAAATGGATTTCCAATAGTTATACCTCCAAAAGGGAATAAAACACTAGATATAAAATTTACACCTTCAAAATATGGGTATAATTTAACTGATGTTTTAACTCTTAATTCTGATGGATATGATAAATTTGGAAACGAACAACGAGTTGCTATTCAAGTAAATTTGAAAGGATTTTCCCCTGATATTAATTCCCCCGAGATATCAACTTACCCTTTAAATAATTCAACAAATATTGTTACGAATACACTTATAGAAATTATTTTTGACGAACCTATTCGATTTATTGATAATTCTTCTATAACCATAGAGAATATTAAAAGCAGCATTAGCTTTACTAAAGATGAATTTCCAACCACAGATGTTTTATTTGATGTTGTTTTAAAATCAGATAGTAACAAATTTGAAATTCACCCTTTAAATCCATTAGAATATAACGAAAACTATCTATTAACTATTCACCCTTATTTTGAAGATTATTCAGACAATTTAATTGATGAAAAACAAATTCATTTTTCTACTGAAAACTCTACCAATGTGAATACAATTCCTAATGATGTATTAAATATTTATCCTAATCCTACTAATGATAAAATAACCATTGCTTCTAAGACCCATTTAATAACTAAAATTGAAGTATGTAAGTTAAACGGCGAAATCATCAACAAGATATCAGAGATAAACAAAATGGATATAATTATTAGTTTAAATAAACAATTAACAGGAATATATGTTTTAAAAATTACTTTAGATAATAATACAATAGTTAGTAAAAAAATTAACAAGATTTAATTGATTAAATAAGATATTAAATCAATCAACAATCATCATAATAAATCAGAAATTAGTATTTAAAACTAATATTATTACATTTGCTTCAATACAAAATTATATAGATTTAATTCATGCAAGTAAAAGGTATTTATCTGTCAGCTCCCAACATCCAAATAGCTGCAAATTCAATAAAAAATAGTGAGATTCTTGATCGCGTTGAAGAGAATTTTTTAGGTGATAAAGCTGAATTAAGAAAAATTAAAAGCGGAATATCCTTTGTATTTAAATATTGTGACACTGATGTTCGATATCAGGGAACTCTTAATAACTTAAAACCTTTAGATTACGCAATTAAGGCTTCAGAAAATGTGTGCAAGCTTAATGATATTAACCCATCTGAAATTGATTTAGTTATTTATGGTGGAATATTCAGAGAATATTTCGAACCTGCAACAGCAATGGAGGTTGCATCAAGATTAAATATTGAAAGTGCACATGTTTTCGATATTACAAATGCTTGCGCAGGATTATTACAATCTGTTAATGTTGCTGCATCACTTATGATGGCCGATCCTACAATTAAAACAGCCTTATGTTGTACTACCGATTTTCCTGATGATGTAATTAACTACAATATTCAGTCATTTGAAGAACTCTCACAAAAAGCCGCTGGTTTAACACTTGGCAGCGGTGCTGCTGCATGGCTTTTAACTCGAAAACCTGTAAAAAGTGGAAGTGCTAAACTTCTTGAAATACAAAACACTTCAATTCCAAAAGCTTTTGGTTTATGCCAGGTACCTGTAATTGATAAAAAATTTACTTCTCAAAGTAAAGAAGTATTTGATCTTGGATTGAAATATGTACCAGGTGAAATTACTCGCTTAGTTGAAAAGTTAAATTGGAAAATTGACGAAATAGATTTTTTTGTTTCTCATCAGCCAAGCAAAAAAATTATTCATCAAATTTGCGATATTTTAAAAATTGATCATAAGAAGGCTCCAATTACTCACAATTTATTTGGTAACACTGTTAATGTTAGTGTTCCAATGACTTTAGACCATCTGCTAAAACATAATAAACTTAAAAACGGTGATAAAATTATTATGTCGAGTGCTGCTGCAGGATTTACTATGCTTTCTATTGGTGCTGAATGGGTTATGTAAGTTATGATTAAACTTTTAAAAATTACTATTTCTCTTTTTAAGAAATTCGGATTTAGATTAATATATCTTATTATTCCAATCTATAGATTTTTCTATTCATTCTTATATTATTTGGGATTTTTACTTGATGAGATTTTCTTTAGAAAGTATAAACGTGTCGAAATAAAAAAACCAATTTTCTTAATTGGTCATCCTCGAAGTGGTACAACCTTTCTCCATAAATTTATTATTAAAAACAGCACTGAATTTGAAGGTATGTTTTTGTGGAGAATGATATTTCCTACTCTTACTTCACGCTTTTTTATAAAACCAATTCTTCCGGTTATTAATAAAGTTTTTCCAAAAAATCTATACGATCCTAATATTCATAAAACTGGATTTCTTGAACCTGAAACTGATGATGTGGCTTTGTTTTTCAGGAGCTTTGATGGAATGTTTACTTGGTTATATTTTTCTGCATTAACCGATTATAATTCATTCGCTGATCTGGAAAATGATTTAATCAAAACGAGTAAATCAAAAGAAGTAATTAAAAATCTAAAAACGATATTTCAAAAAAACCTGTATAAGAAAGAAAAGTCAAAAAGAGTGTTTTCAAAATCTTTTTCATTGATCCTGGATTTGAAAGAAATTAAAAATACATTTAACGATGCTAAGATCGTAATTCTTATGCGTGATCCATTAGAAGTAGTTCCATCGAGCCTTTCGTTAGCCCGAAATGTGCAAATGAATTTAAATCGATTTGATCAATTACCATTGGATGAAAAAAATAAGTACTACCGAAATCTATATAATGCGTCAATTGTATTTTATAAATATTTGTATAATCAGCTAAACGATGGCAGTATTTCAAAAAATGATTTTTTATTAGTTAGTTATAAAGAACTTATCAGCGATTTTGAAAATTCGATGAATAAAATAATGAATTATTGTGAAATAACTGAGACCGATT
>MENE01000034.1:4631-5596 GCA_001769005.1 Bacteroidetes bacterium GWA2_31_9b
ATCTCAAAAACAGCCATTATACAAGGGGAAGCATGAATATACACTCGAAGAGTTTGGTATTACCCGTGAAGAAGTTTTAAAAGATTTCGATTTTGTTTATTCAAATTTTAGTGTATAGAATTATTCTACTATTTTGTAATAATTAACTTATTACATGAATAATATTTTTCTGAAGTAATCATACAAAAATACAATCCGCTTTTATACATCTGTGTATCCATTTTGATTGTATTAACTCCTTTATAAACAGTGTAATTCGAAATTTTATCAATTATTATTCCACAAGAATTTAGAACACTTATGGTTAATTTTTCAGGTTCATTAATAGTAATCGATATGTTTAAAATATCTTTAGCAGGATTTGGGTAATAATTTACATTTAAAGAAGGTTTATTTTCAAATGGATTAACAATTAAAGTTGGAGGATTAACATCCCATTGAAAACGATAGCTTCTGTAAGCCATGTGAAAAAATGTATTAAAAGTAAGCTCATATACAATTGATTTGTCGGGGAGAACTTCTGTTATTGCAGGTAATAAATCTGGCCCGGTCATTCCTGAATCGGGCAATCGACCCCAATTAATAAAGGTATTGCCATTCGGAAGCCTTTGAACATTACCCATAGTTTCACAGTACATTTTTGTTGGATGTTCATATTTCCAAACCAATTGGGCTGTTTTATTTATCTCATCAAGTTCATATTCTTTTGCTGCCGATATTTGTGGATTGTGACATCCTCCATTATCAAATACAGTAATATGCCCGTTGCTTAATCTTCGAATATCATGTTGACGGCAAAAACACGAATCATCAATAAAGGTGAATTCATTATTTTTTCCTCCAAGACGCCATATAATCTCGCCTGTAATTCGATTAATTTTTGTAACCTCATTCATTAATCTTAACGAAACCAATAAAGAAGTGTCAGAATCTATTTCAAGTGCATTTCCGTGAGAATAACTAAC
>MENE01000034.1:5634-22807 GCA_001769005.1 Bacteroidetes bacterium GWA2_31_9b
TCTTGTCCACCTGTTACAACCTGACTCATATCAACTATTTGTAAATCCCAGGCAATTAAGAAAGCATGTCCATTTTCCAGAACTTGTAATTCGTGCCAATCGGCATCATATCCATTCCCGCATGCAAAAGAATCAATTAATGAATAACTTGAATCAAGCATGTAGAAATTTTTTTTATTCCAGTAAGTGAGATACCCATTTTTTTGTAGTGTAAAACTGAGTCCTCTTTGGTTATCTTGTTTTGCATAAAAAGGTGTTCCGTCGTTTTCAATAATCGCGTAATATCTATCACTATCGCTTGCTAATGCAGAAATATTATGAAAAAAGATTTTCCCTTCATCTGGATTATCGTTTACATTTACTGTTATTGATGGAAAATTTAGGTATAAATCCGTTTCTGAATATTCAATTTTAGAGTTTGTATCTGATATTTCTTGAATTGATTCAGCAATCTTTGAATTTTCAGAAATCGTAAAATGAAATATTTGAGGATTTATTTTCGAACCATTTTCAAGTTTGATCCCATCTGCAATAGTAACTTCAACAATTTCTCCATCAAGAAATGGAACCATCGGGTTTAAAATAATTGTTTTTAAATCATCTGTAAGTTTAAAATTGAATTCGTGATTTCCACTTACTGATCCTGAAATATTGAATTGCTGAAAATCAATTGTTTGATGATTAAATTTATTTGTATTTTTTAAAATAATATTTGTTTCAGGCTTATGATATTTTGAACCGGGTTTTGGTGATATATATTGAAATTGAGCAAAGTTCGAGAAACTTAATAATGTAAATACCAAAAGTAAAAATAACCGTGCAATTTTCAGTTTACTTAAATTCATAATTTCTTAGTTAATAACAAAGGATTCAATATATCGGTAATTGTCGATATGTATTTCAAAAAAATATATTCCTGATGCGAATGCTGATAAATCAATAATTTCGTTATCAGAATTGCTAGTTGATTGTTTCATTCGAACTCCTGATGAATTTATAATTGAGTAGCAATACGATGAATTATTTGTTTGAAAAATATCAAGAAATAACAAGTCTGTTGCAGGATTAGGATAAATTGAAAACTTTTTATCTTTTATTGATTCTTGATTAATTGTTGTTGCAATATCAATAGCCAATTTATCAATATATAAAGTGCTTCCTTCTACAAATAAACTTGTATCCGATGATAAAATAATAATATTCATTGTATCCGGATTTTCTGTCGATGAATAGCTTACCGGAGCTTCAAAATGTGTCCATTCAGTAGTTGTTCCTGATGTAAAAATACCAGAACCTATAGTGTCCGTTCTATTCAATTGGCTGTTGAATTTTGTAAAATAAATGCTCATGATACAACTATCAATTCCCGGAGTTGAATATTTATAGTAACCCGATAATAATCCAGGTTTAACTGAACATGGAACTCCTCCTGTAACAACTGCTTTGCGAGTTGCAATGTTAACATCAAAATGACCCAATGTAATGAGTCCTGCGATTTTCGCATAATCTCCATCTGCATAACGTGAAACAGTTACTAGTTTTGCACACGAACTCCCTGAGTATGCATCAGTATTTTCCTGAATAACAGTATTGAAATTTATAATAGACCAAGCTGAATAATTCGAAGTGCTCCAGGAAATAGGATTGTCAAATGATCCATCTGATTCCCAGTTTTCTAAATCATAATTAGGTAAGTTTTGAGAAACCATATGTTGTGGTAAAACAATACTTAGTATTATAAAAACATGAATTACAAGAATTTTCATAATAAATAGATAATGAATGAATACAAATTTAATTTTTTTTATAAGTTTACATCTTGTTTATAATATAATTTCTTAATAAAGATGCGAACTTCATATAATAAATATACTGTTGTAAAGAATAGCTTTTTAAAATATGTGACGATCCTTTTACTTTTATGCTTTAATATTGATGCTATTTCTCAACAAAAATCAGTCATTGATAATTTCCCTTCAGTAAATATTCTGGAATCTAATTGCCCTAGCGAAGGATACTTTTTTATTGCTTCAAACGAATTAGTTTCTTCTAATGATTCAAATTATATTGCTATAATCGATAATTTTGGAATACCAGTTTTTTTTAGAATAATGTCCGATAAGGTTTCGAATTTTAAAATCCAGCCAAATGGTTATTTAACCTATTGCACTGGTGAACCTAAAAAAATATTTGTTCTGGATAGTAGCTACAATAATCTGGATACGATTACAACCGTTGGTTATGAATTAAATGATGCTGATTTTATATTAATAGAAAACAATGAAACATTTCTTCTGGCTTATGAAGACAGATTTTTTGATATGAGTACTATTGTAACGGGCGGAAATTCAAATGCTCTGATTAAAGAGAGTGTAGTACAAATATTGGATGCAAACGAACAAGAGATTTTTAGCTGGAAAAGCTCCGATTTTTTCAATATTCTAGATGTAAATGAAGAATCCCCATTTGTAAATTTAATATCATCCGAAATAGATTATATTTCTTTATCAGATATAGAGATTGATTCTGATACTTCTTTTCTAATTTCGTGCAGATATATGGATGAAATTACTAAGATTAACAGAAATACCGGTGAAATAATTTGGAGAATGGGAGGGAAGAATAATCAATTTACTTTTATTAATGATGACCTCAGATTTTCGCATCAAACGTCTATTCAAAAACTTCCAAATGGAAATCTCCTGGTTTTTGACAGTGGTACTTTACGCGAAAATCAAAAATCAAGTATTGTCGAATATGAATTAAATGAAACTACAAAAACGGCAACTTTGATTAATAGAGATGCAGAATCTAAAAACATATATGTACAAGAAAACGGAGGTGTTCAGCAATTTGTAAATGGAAATAACTTGGTTTATTGGGGCAATAATAGCCCTTCGTTAATCGAATATAATCCAAACGGAACAGTTGCATTAGAATTAGATTTCTCTGGTCACAGTTCCAGTAAAACAATATCAAAATCAGAATGGAAAACAAATTCATTTACTCCTGTTGTCGATATTATTAACTTTGGGATGTGGGATTATACCGTATTTCGTTACATTTTAGTATTGAAAAATAATTCTGATAATGATATAACGATCACAAATGTGACAAATTTTTCCGAACACTTTTATATTGAAGAATCATTACCATTTCAAATACCAGCACATGGAACAAAAAATTTTAATGTTTGTTATTACCCCGAATTTTTACAAACATCAGTTGTAACAGATGTTCTCACTATATTATCTGATTCTGAAGATCAGAGAATTGCACAACAGGTTAAATTAATTGGTTATCGCGACGATTTTGTTGCTCCAACACTAACTATTTATCCTTCAAACGGCACTGAGAATGTTCCAATTGATACTGCTTTATATTTTATTTTTAACGAGCCTGTTCGATTTGAAAATAATACCGATATATCTTATAGCAATGTTTCAGATTTGATACTATTTAAATTGAATGATGAAAATGGAGAAAATGTATTATTTAATGCAGCAATTAGCTCTAATAGAGATAAAATTACAATAATTCCTGAAAATATTTTGGAATATGATAAAACCTACTATTTAGCACTAAATGGGACAGTTGAAGATTATTATAATATTGCTTTGGGTTCTGATAAAACAAGCACTTTTAATACGAATTTAATAAATTCAATTTATAAAAATGATGAGCCTGAAGTTGATATTTTTCCAAACCCAACAACTAAATTAATTAACATTAACTCAAATTCAAGTCCTATATTAGAAGTAAAAATTTTCAATATACATGGTCAACTGATTCAAGATTATCCTTATGTAACAACAAATAGTGTAAATCTTAATATTGAAAACATAAGTAAAGGACTCTATTTTTTACAAATAAAATTTATGAACGGAGACAGCTCAACCAGAAAGATTGTAATTCAATAAATCAGTACATTTATTAAGCATATTTACCTTTTTAATTAACAAAAATGAGTTACGAACATAATAATATTCATCCCATTTTCGATAAAATACTAAAACGATCGGATAAAGAAGAGTTACTTCATCAACATTCTATTGTTATTTGGTTTACTGGACTTTCTGGTAGCGGAAAATCAACAATTGCTAAAGCGCTTGAACTTGAATTGCACTCACGAGGTTATATTTCTAAAGTACTCGATGGCGATAATGTAAGAACAGGAATTAATAACAACCTGGGTTTTTCAGAAGATGACAGGAAAGAAAATATTCGCCGTATAGCTGAAGTTTCTAAACTATTTATGGAATGTGGAATTATTCTGATTAACTGTTTTATTTCACCTACACACAATATTAGAAATCAAGTTAAAGAAATTGTAGGGGCAGAAAACTATTTTGAGATTTATGTTAGCACTTCACTTGAAACTTGCGAAAAAAGAGATACAAAAGGTATTTATGCTAAAGCCAGAAAGGGTTTAATAAAAGAATTTACTGGAATTTCTGCCCCATACGAAGCACCTGTTAATCCTGATATCGAAATAAAAACAGAAGAACATAGTATTGACGATGAAGTTCAAATAATTCTAAATAAGCTATTACCAAGAATAGAATTTATTGAAGCCTAAAATCTATTCTTTTATAATAAATAACTTCTATCTTAAAAAATAACTAACTTACATCTTAGTTTTTTATGAAATTCAATTTTTTTAAAATGGATAAAAATACTTTTCAAAGTATTTCTATAATGTTTATTATATTAATACTATTACCATCATGCAAATCATGGATTGATCCTGAGATAAATGAAGACCCTAACAAACCCATAAACGTTTCAATGGAGCTTTTAATACCCGCAATCCAAGTTAATATGGCCTATCAAATAGGTGGAAACAATGCTGTTCGTCCTATCGGTATATGGATGCAGTATTTTAATTCACATTCACAATTTCAATTTGCAGTTTATGATTCGTCAATCAATAGTAGGGATTGCAATTATCTTTGGAATAGTAATTACACTAATGGAAAAGATATCTGTATTTTAATTGAAAAAACGTCTGAATTAAATCCTGATAGAAAGCCAATATCAGTTTATACAAGAGGAATGGCTAAGGTTATGATGGCTGAATTAATTGCATTTAATACAAATTTATGGAATGATATACCATATTCTGAAGCATTCTCGGGTGATAATGCAATATTAAATCCAAAATTAGACTCTCAACAATCTATTTATGATGAAATTGATCAATTATTGGTAGATGCTATTAATGATTTATCTTCAGAATCAAGCGTTATAGATATTCCTGTTGACTTGATATATGGTGGTGATAAAGAAATGTGGTTGGCTACAGCATATGCTCTTCGTGCACGCTATGCATTAATTTTATCAAAAGTTGAACCTAATGCTTATACAAATGCGATTACATTTGCCAATCAAGCACTTTCTGCCGGTTTTATAGGATATGTTTTTAAAGAATTTAATACAGATGCAAATGGCATGAATCCATTGGCGCAGTTTATGTATCAAAGATCAGGTGATTTAGTTATGGCATCCACATTTATTGATATGTTAGTTACTGATTCTGACCCCCGTTTATCAGAATTTTCTACTGGCTCATTAGGTAGCATTCCTGGTTCTTATGATCCTGGGTCTTTACCCGGGAATTATGCCGCAGCTCCTAATGCATATATCTATCATATGAATTTAGCAGAATTATATTTTATACTTGCAGAATCCTATTTACATACTGATCAGTCAGATCTTGCTTTTGATGCATTTAATAATGGAGTAGCAGCATCAATATCTGATGTTGGTGTTGTTGGATTGCCCCTAAATTTACCTGTTGATGCCTTATCATTAACTTTAGAAGATATAATATACCAAAAGTATATTGCTAATTATAATACTATACAAGGATTTAATGATTGGAGGAGAACGGGTTTCCCATTATTAACAATTCCTACTAATTGTATAACAAACGAAATCCCTCGAAGATACACATATCCTGAAGATGAAGTTTTATATAATAAAAATGTATCAAATGATGGAATCTCTCTAACTAACAGAGTTTGGTGGGATTCATTATAAATAGGGAATACCCAATAAATAATAAATTTCAATTTTTTATTTATTCTTTAAAAAATCGAATTAAGCCATAGAGTACTTAAATAAAAAATGTTAGATAAGATTTTATCTTTAATAAATGTAAAAATGATTATTTTTGCAGATTCTGAAAAGTAAATAAACTATCAATGAACCAATATAAAATTAATCATTTACGTGAGCTGGAAGCCGAGTCGATATTTATTATTCGTGAAGTTATTGCTCAGTTTGAAAATCCTGTGATGTTGTTTTCAGGTGGAAAAGATTCTATAGTTATGTTTCATTTAGCACGAAAAGCATTTTGGCCTGCACGTGTTCCATTCCCATTAATGCATATTGATACAGGCCACAATTTTCAAGAAACCCTCGATTATCGTGATAAATTAATGGCCGATACCGAAACAAAACTTATTGTTCGATTTGTTCAGGATTCAATAAATCTGGGAAAAGCGGTTGACGAAACCGGTGTTAATTCAAGTAGAAATAAATTACAAACAGTAACATTGCTCGATGCAATTGAAGAAATGAAATTCGATTGTGCTATGGGTGGTGGACGTCGCGACGAAGAAAAAGCACGAGCAAAAGAAAGATTCTTTTCGCATAGAGATGAGTTTGGTCAGTGGGATCCTAAAAATCAACGTCCTGAGCTTTGGAATCTTTTTAATGGACGAAAACATATGGGTGAGCATTTCCGAGTTTTTCCAATTAGCAACTGGACAGAAATGGATGTATGGCAATACATTATGCTCGAAAATATTCCTATTCCTAGTTTGTATTTCTCTCACGAACGTGAGGTAATTAATCGCGATGGTACCATTTTAGCTGCCGGCGAATATGTAACATTAAAAGAATCTGAAAAACCTGAAAAAAGAATTATTCGATTCAGAACTATTGGCGATATGACATGTACCGGTGCTGTGTTATCAGAAGCAAGTACTCTAGAAGAAATTATTGAAGAAGTAGCTGCAACACGTGTTACTGAACGTGGAGGAAGATTCGATGATAAACGATCAGAAGCAGCAATGGAAGATCGCAAAAAAGAAGGGTATTTTTAATACTTAAAATTAAAAATGCCTAACTTGCCTGCCGGCAGGCAGGAATGCCTAAAATGCTTTAATTAAATGATAGAAGAAGAAAAGAATCGAAAGAAAAAGTTTGCAAAGGATTTAGAAATAAGAACAAAGTTATTTGCAATTTCTATTATAAAATTATCAATAATGTTACCCGATTCACCTGAAGGGAGAGTGATTAAATATCAGTTGACAAAATCAGGAACAAGTGTTGGGGCAAATTACAGAGAAGCAAATAGGGCAAGAAGTAGAGCTGATTTTAAAAATAAAATCAAAATCTGTGAAGGTGAAGCAAGTGAATGTCAATATTGGCTTGAGATAATCATGGAAATTGGATGGATTAAGTCACATGATTTGAAAAGTGAGTATGATGAATCAGGTGAATTATTAGCTATTTTTACTTCAATAGGTAATAATTTACAATAATAGTATAGTAAAATTAATTATAATGACAATTAAAAATTTTAGTCATTTTATATTTTAGTCATTTTATATTTAAAAGAATGTCAGCAGATTATAATAGAGGATATTTAGATATGGAACTTTTGCGGTTTACAACTGCAGGAAGTGTTGATGATGGTAAAAGCACATTAATCGGAAGATTACTTTACGACAGTAAAGCAATTTTCGAAGATCAAATGGAATCTATCGAAAGAGCTAGTGCTAAATCAGGCGATGGCGAAGTGAACTTAGCATTATTAACCGATGGTTTACGTGCTGAACGTGAGCAGGGAATTACCATTGATGTTGCTTACAGGTATTTTGCTACACCAAAACGCAAATTCATTATTGCAGATACCCCTGGTCATATACAATATACAAGAAACATGGTTACAGGTGCTTCTACTGCAAATGTAGCTTTAATACTTGTTGATGCCCGAAATGGTGTTATTGAACAAACCCTTCGTCATGCTTTTATCGCGTCGTTACTTCAAATACCTCATATTGTTGTTTGCTTAAACAAGATGGATTTGGTTGGATTCGAAGAAAAAGTTTTTGAAGATATCAAATCCGATTTCGAACAAATTGCAACAAAACTTGATGTGCACGATATACGATTTATTCCTATAAGTGCAAAGTTGGGCGATAATGTTGTCGATCGTTCAAAAAATATGGATTGGTACGATGGCCCAACTTTAATGTTCTTGCTCGAAAATATTCATATTGCAAGCGATGTTAATCATTTAGATGCCCGTTTCCCGGTTCAGTATGTTATTCGTCCTATGCGTGACGAATTTCACGACTACCGAGGATATGCAGGTAGGGTAGAAGGTGGAATTTTTAGAAAAGGTGATAAAATTAAAGTGTTACCCTCAGGCCTTACTTCAAAAATAAAATCAATAGATATTTTCGAAGATAGCATTGAAGAAACTTTTGCTCCTCAATCTGTTACATTAACTCTTGAAGATGATATTGATATCAGTAGAGGAAACATGATTATTAAAGAAGACAGTGTACCTGAAATTGGTCAGGATATTGATATGATGATTTGCTGGTTTAACGAAAAACCATTGATTCTTGGTGGTAAATACACATTAAAACATACTACAAGCGATTTGCGTTGTGTTATTCGCGATGTAAAATATAAAATCGATATCAACACACTTACCAACGACGAAAGTCAAAAGAATGTTGGATTAAACGATATTGCCAGAATAGTTATCAAAACTACAAAACCCATTTTTTACGATTCTTATCGAAAAAACAGATTAACGGGAAGTGTAATTTTTATTGATGAAGCTACAAACGAAACAGTGGCTGCCGGAATGATTATTTAGTAGCGAGTAATGAGTAATGAGTATCAAGTATCAAAAATTGATAACTCATAACTCATTTCTCTATTTCTCTATTTCTCTGAGAGCATCTTCAATAATATCGGAGTGATCGAATGCTAATAGTGGAATTTTATTTATTGAAAACCATGCAACTTCTGATGCATCATCACCTGCATGTATTTTTTCTTTCTCTTGATTAATAAATCCATAATAAATAACCGAAACGGTTCTGCCACGAGGATCTCTTCCAATTTTACCGTATGTTTTAAATTGTGTGAGTTGAATATTTTTTATTCCTGTTTCCTCTTCTAATTCACGATAAGCAGAAGTTATCAATTCTTCGTCCATCTCAATAAATCCGCCCGGCAAAGCCCATTTATCTTTAAAAGGTTCGTGTCCTCTTTTTATAAGTAAAATCTGAATTGTACTATTTGTTTTACTAAAAACAAGTATATCTACTGTAACGGCAGGTCGTGCATATTCGTAGTTAAAACCCATATCTTACTCGTCTTCTTTATTTTTATTTTCTTGCCGTCTTGTATATATCAGATATAGTACAAGTGCAACTGTAATAATAAATATTAAAATTTTTAATTTTCCCATATCCCTGATTTATAATATTCGTTTAATAATCCTGAGTTTATGTGTGTATTTTTGTTTTTCTTCGTTAAAAATACCCTGATGATCAAATGAATCGATCCGTACTTTTCCCGAAGCATGAATAATCTGATTTTCAGAAATTAAAATTCCTGTATGTGTAATCTCTCCTTCATCGTTGTCGAAAAAAGCAATATCACCCGGTTCAACATTATTTGTAAATCCAACAGTATTACCAATCTCTACTTGTTTACTTGCATCGCGAGGCAGAAAAATCAATTCTGTTTTAAAAACAAGTTGTACAAACCCTGAACAATCCATTCCAAAAGGATTCTTACCTCCCCATAAATAAGATGTATTTAACAATGTTTTTGCTTTTGATATTACATCCTTTTTGTTTTCCGTATCATTATTATTTAACAACTGATATTTTTTAGCATTTATTCTAAATTCATTTTTTACATTATTAAAACAAGGAATAGTACTCCCAAAAGGAATCCGAATCATTTCATTTGTTTGTAAATCAATAACTTCGCTATAAACGGTATCAATAATTTTAAAAGTTTCGTTTACAGTACTGTCAAAATATTTTTGATCTATTGTGGTTCCTGTTTTTTTATCAATCCACCCGGTATAACCATCATGAGTAATTTCTATGTTTATCCAGTTATCTTTTTCGTCGATAATTTTATATGTTTCGCCAAACAGAATTTGAGTAACCATTTCGCTTTTTTCTGATGGTTCAATTCTTACAGGGATTACAGCCGTTTCACTTATTCCGTACAAAATCATTTCAATTATTTATTTATAGCATAAAAATAAGAAAACCTTTTTAATTGAGTCATTTATTTTAAATAATCCTTAACAAATACATACAATCAAACGTTTAAAATAGATATAAAATTTTAAATTCGACTCAATCTATATTTTTAAATTTATACATTTGTACAATTAGAATATGAAATTTAAAGAAATCATGTTAATGAAAAATCTTCTTGAGTATATCAAAAAATATTATAACATTATTTTTAAGATTTCATTATTCGTTTTAACAATAGCCATTATTGTATTCCTTTTTCCTCGTGAAGGTAAATTTAAGTTCGAATTTCAAAAAGGACGACCATGGATGCACGCAACTTTAATTGCACCATTCGATTTTCCAATTTATAAAGGGGAGAAACAACTTCAACAAGAAAAAGACAGTATCTTAAAATCGTATAACCCATATTTTATTTTCGATAGTTCTGTTATAAATATTGAAACCGAAAAGTTTGTTCAGTATTTTAATCAAAAGCAAACCGATTATTTCGATAAAAAATACTCAAATCTTAGTCAGCAAGAACGCCAAAACCATAGTTTCACTCTAAATTCAAATCATTTTCTTGATTTTTCAAAAAAACTATTAAAAGATATTTATAGTAAAGGTGTTTTGGAAACTTCTGAAATTACAAAAGACTATACAAACGAAACAAAGATTATCATTTTAAAAGATAACATTGCCCAGAACTATTTATACTCTGAATTTTATAGTCAAAAAACAGCTTATGAATATGTACTTATTGAAATTACAAAATATATATCTGATAAGTCAAGTACTCTAAAATATGCAAGTTTTTATAAAAGCATCAATTTATATGAGTTTGTTCATCCAAATATTTTTTATGATTCTAAAACATCAGAAAATGTAAAAAACACATTGCTTAAAAACATTTCACTTACAAAAGGAATGATTCAACAGGGCGAAAGAATAATTGCCCAGGGCGATGTAATTGATGGTAAAATACACACAGTGCTGGAGTCATTAAAGCGTGATTTTGAATCTAAGCTAGGTTCTTCATATTACTATAAAATTATAATGTTTGGGCAAATAATATTTGTTTTTGCATGCATATTTGTTCTGTTCTTGTTCTTGCTAAATTTCAGAAAAGATATCTTACAAAACACTCTGAAAACAGTATTTATTTTAATGGTTGTTCTTATTATTGTTACAGCTGCCAGGAGTGTAAACAATTTATATATCGTTCCATTAGTGCTTGTACCAATAATTATTAAAACATTTTACGATTCACGATTGGCATTATTTATTCATATTGTAACCATTCTGATTGTTGGCTTTTTTGCACCAAATGGATTTGAGTTTGTGTTTCTTAGTTTTATTGCAGGTATTGTTGCTATTTTTAGTTTAACAAATTTATATAGAAGAGGAAAACTGATCTTTTCTGCAGCTTTGGTAATTATGGCATATAGCTTTGTTTATTTTGGAATGGCTATTACACAAGAAGGTAATTTTGCAAATGTTGATTGGCGTAATTTTATGTTTTTCGCAATTAATGGGGGATTATTATTATTAGCATATCCATTAATATATATTTTTGAAAAGATATTTGGGTTTCTTTCCGATGTTACATTAATGGAATTATCAGATACGAACCAACGATTATTAAGAGATTTAGCAGAAAAAGCTCCCGGTACATTTCAACATTCAATGCAAGTTGCAAATCTGGCAGAAGAAGCAATTATTAAAATTGGTGGTAATCCGTTATTGGCTCGTACGGGTGCATTATATCACGATATCGGTAAAATGAATAACCCATTTTATTTTATTGAAAACCAACGAGCAGGTTTTAATCCACACGACAATCATGAATTCGACGAAAGCGCCGATATTATTATTAATCATGTAGAAGATGGTATCGAATTGGCAAAAAAATTCAAACTACCTGAAAAGCTTGTCGATTTTATTAGAACACATCATGGTACTTCTAAAGTTCAGTATTTCTATCGTTCTTACATTAAAAAATTTCCTGATAAAGAAATTGATATAAGTAAATTTACATACCATGGTCCTAAACCGCTTTCAAAAGAAACAGCAGTAGTTATGATGGCCGACTCTGTTGAAGCTGCATCACGAAGTTTGTCCGATTACGATGAATCTACAATTGATACACTTGTTGAAACAATTATTAACAACAAAGTAGCAGATAATCAGTTCGATAATTCTGACATTACCTTTAAAGATATTTTTTTGATAAAAGAAATCTTGAAGAAAAAGTTAGCTAATATCTACCATGCCCGAATCAAATACCCCGAGAAGAGTTAGTGAATTGTAATCAGTGATTAGAATATAGAGTAGCATTAGGCTTTAGAAGTAAGCAGTATAAAGTATTTAGGCTAAAAACTTTAAACTTTAAACTTTAAACTCAAAACTCAAAACTCAAAACTAATTTGACTACCATCGCATATCAATTGTTTCTATGTTGGGGTAGTTTATCTCATTAAAAGTGAAAAAATCGGGACTAACACTTACATTTGTTTTGTAATTTGTAATTGCAACGCTATAATTCGAACCATCTTTACCAAAAATAGTTGCCGATTTAAGTTGGTATAAACTTGTGTTTATCTGAAGGCGAATACGCGAGTAATCTTTCTCTAGGTCAAATGGATATAAGTCAATAATTGCATATGATATTTCACCTTCAGTATTTTGTGATATTAACTGATATTTAAAATCTTTTTCATAAATAGTAAATATCTTTTTAGGATTATTAAACAAGTCAGAATCATCATCTTCAGGTTCTGAAATATTTACTTCATTTGCATCTTTTAAATAACTCCATAATGTTTTACCATCGAAAAATGCTTCTGTATCCATAAAAATAAGTCGGTATTTTTCACCTTGCATAGTTATTTTACCTGTCGATGAGTTTTTAAAGTTATCTTTCAGGTTCACATAATCAACTTTAAAATCGGCTTCAATTGTATTGTACGATTTGGTTTTATTCGATAGTTTATCAAGAATTTTCTTTGCTTCAGGATCTTGCTGAGAAAAAGCAATTATTGAAACGAATATGAAAACAAGTATACATGATATTTTTTTCATTTTTAATGATTTAATTTTAGATTTCATTGATGATTGAATCTCATTTATAATTGAAATCAAAACAGATTACGTATTGATTTAAAATACTAATTATTGTCAGAGAACTCTTTCAAATATTGTTCCAAAGAATATTCATCTGCAAAAAGTACCTGGCGAGCTTTACTTCCTTCAAAAGGACCTACTATATTTGCTGCTTCCAGTTGATCAATTATTCTTCCGGCTCTGTTGTATCCAATAGAAAATTTACGTTGAATTAGCGAAGTAGAACCTTGTTGATGTCGAACAATAAGTTTTGCTGCTTCATCAAATAATGCATCACGCTTCGATAAATCTACCTCTGCCATTTCAGCACTTCCCTCCTGAACATATTCCGGAAGTTGATATGCTGTTGGATATCCGCGTTGATTTCCAATAAAATCAGCAATTTTCTCAAGTTCAGGAGTATCAATAAATGCACATTGTAGTCGAACAAGGTCGCTTCCTGTTGATATAAGCATATCTCCGCGTCCAATAAGCTGGTTTGCCCCGGGACTATCGAGAATTGTACGTGAATCAATCATTGACGATACTCTAAATGCTAATCGGGCAGGGAAGTTGGCTTTTATTGTTCCTGTAATTATATTGGTTGATGGACGTTGTGTTGCAATAATTAAGTGAATACCTATTGCTCTTGCTAATTGGGCTAATCGTGTTAACGGACTTTCAATCTCTCGCCCTGCAGTCATTATTAAATCAGCAAACTCATCAACAATAACTACAATATAAGGTAAAAAACGATGTCCTTTTTCAGGGTTTAAATGACGAGAAATAAATTTGGCATTGTACTCTTTAATATTTCTTACCTGAGCAAGTTTTAATAAATCATATCGTTGATCCATTTCTAAACACAAAGAGTTTAGCGTATTTACAACTTTTTGTGTGTCGGTAATTATGGATTCCTCGCTATCGGGTAATACTGCAAGAAAATGTCGTTCAATTTTTGAATATAAAGTTAATTCAACCTTTTTAGGGTCAATCATCACAAATTTTAACTGTGATGGATGTTTTTTATAAAGTAACGAAGCAATAATGGTATTCAATCCAACAGATTTTCCTTGTCCGGTTGCACCAGCTACAAGTAAGTGAGGCATTTTTGCTAAATCAATAACAAAAGTTTCGTTCGAAATTGTTTTTCCTAATCCTATAGCTAAATCATATTTTGTTTCGCTAAATGCTTTTGAAGTAATAATCGATCGCATAGAAACAATCTCAGGATTCTGATTCGGAACTTCAATACCTATTGTTCCTCGTCCTGGAATTGGAGCAATAATACGAATACCTAAAGCCGATAAGCTAAGAGCAATATCATCTTCAAGGTTTTTAATTTTCGATATTCGAACACCCGGGGCAGGAATAATTTCGTACAGAGTAACTGTTGGTCCAACTGTTGCTTTAATCTTATCAATTTGGATCTTATAGTTTGCTAATGTTTCAACTATACGATTTTTATTGGCAATAATCTCATCCTTATTTATTTGGCCATCGGAATTCTTGCTGTAATCATCAAGTAAATCTATTGTTGGAAGTTTGTATGATGAAAGATCCAGAGTTGGATCGTAATCCTGTAGTTCTAAACTCTTAAAACCTCCGTTTAAATTATCAGGATGCACAGATTCTTCAATTGTGAGTTCAATATTGTTATCTTCGGTTAAACTCACGTTTATATTTGGTTTTACCTGTACAATTGGAGTTTCTTTTTTTCGACTGGTAAAAACTAAATTTTCATCTATTTGTTCTTCTATAATATCTTCTTCATTAATTTGAGGAACTTCAATTTCTGGTTTATCAACAACATCTTCAATAAAAGTAGATTCTTCAGAAGGAATTTTTTTAGAAAAAAGTTTTTCAATAATTGCTTTTATCCATTTAACAACTTTGTTCGAAGTAAAAAGTAAAAACGATAAAATGAGTCCAAAAAGTAAAAATGCAGTACCAACTTTACCAATTAATGAATTAAGCCATTGTGAAACAAAAAAACCATGGCCTCCACCAAGTCCACTTCCTAAAAATCCTTTTGCTGTTCCAAATAAAAAACCAAAAAGTATTGAAGTTAGAATACAAGCGATTAATCCAATTTTAATAATTCGTCTTAATGGAAACCATCTGAATTTGAAAAATCGAAGCCCAATAACCAAAAAGATAAAGGGGAAAATAAATGATGAAATACCAAAACCCTTATTAATAAACATATTTGAAAGAAATGCTCCTGCTTTTCCTGTCCAGTTTTCAACCATAATATCGGCAGATGAAAAAACATTCTCAAACTGAAAACTTTGATCGGCTTTCCATGTAAATAAGTAAGAAACAAATGCCAGAGTTAAAAACGCTGCCAGGAAAAGTGTAAAAACACCAAGTATAATTTTTAATCGTTCGTCAGTAAAAAATGATGCTTTTGTTTTTTTTGCAGTGTCAGTAGTTTTTTTTGCCATTTTTATAAAGTCGTTTATCTCGTACAATGTAAATTTGATATTACAAAGTAAAATAATAAATAGCAATTTTTAATGAAATTTGTTGCTTATATGAAGCAAAATAAAACAGGAAATTATTTTTTCAAAGTAGTTAATATCTTTTCCATTGTTACGCGATTTATAGGAATATAACCCTCTGGTATTTTAAACTCATTACTATCTACATCTGTTTCAACTATTTTATTTGCAGTAAGTTTCATGTCCATATTATATAATTTAAGCTGAAACTCAAGCAGTACACCTTCAAGCGATCGAAAAGGTGTATTTGCATTGGGTTTGTGAATAATTATATCGTTGGTATAAAAAATATAAAAAGGCTCTATTTCACTATTGGGAATCGTAACAATGGCTTTTTGACAATTTAATCCGGCAACATTTTTAATTTCATCTACAGGTTCGATTTTTATTCCTGGAATATCTTCAAAAAATAATGATGATTCATCAATCTTCTCCGAATATTTATATTTCTTATTTAATATTTTAACTAAAGTTACAGTTTTTTTATCTCTTGAGTTTTGAATATGTGTAAAACTAATAATGCCTGATAAACTTTCAATCTTATTTAATGTGTTGTTATCTTTAAACTTTACTATCATTTTTTTTGGTAGTAAACCTTTCATAAATCGATCTAAAGAATCATCTAAATACTCAATATTGTATTCAATATAACCTTCTTTAATTCTATCTTTAAATTCAATCTTATTACACGAAAAAGATGAAACTATTAATATGATGATAGAGATAGGCAGGATGTATTTTTGCTTCATTTTTTATAGGTTAATTTACTATTGTAAAATATTTAGAGTCAACTAAATTAATAATAATTAGAATAATATCAAAAAAGAGAATCATTCTTAAATTTTAAATCAATCATTTTTTGATGAAAATAAAATATGTTTTTTATCATATATGTAAATTTATACAAATGAACCATGTAATTTGCCATTTTGAATAAAATTTTTATAGATTTGTAACTTTAAATTCTTAAAAATATAAATTAATGAGTATGAATAAATTAGCTGTGGTTGCATTGGGTGGAAATGCTTTATTGCGCGGTGATCAAATTGGAACAATTGATGAGCAAGAACAAAATACTTTCGATACACTCGAAAATCTGGTATATTTAATTAAAGAAGGTTATGACATTGTTATTGGACATGGCAATGGTCCCCAGGTTGGTAATATTTTAATGCGTAACGATGCTGGTGAGCACATGTATAATATTCCTCAAATGCCTCTTGATATTTGTGTAGCCGACTCACAAGGAGGAATTGGGTATATGATCGA
>MENE01000034.1:22967-35306 GCA_001769005.1 Bacteroidetes bacterium GWA2_31_9b
GAAAAAGGATGGATTTTTAAAGAGGAAGTAAAAGCTCATGGTGGATTCAGAAGAGCTGTTCCATCTCCAAAACCTATCAGTATTATGAATGAAAAAGTAGTTGAAGCACTTGCTCGTCAGGGAAATATTGTAATTACTGTTGGTGGTGGTGGTGTTCCGGTGTATATTGATGAAGAAAACCGAATTCGTCCTTCTGAAGCTGTTATCGATAAAGATTTAGCTTCTTCATTACTAGCAGCAAGAATTCATGCTGACGAATTTTATATTTTAACCGATGTTCCTTTTGTTTATATTAACTACAAAAAACCAAACGAAAAGAAACTAGAATTCTTAGATAAAGCAGATACCGAAAAATATTTAGCCGAAGGTATGTTTGCAGAAGGAAGCATGGCTCCAAAAATTAAAGCTTGCTTGCAATTTATCGAACAAGGTGGTAAAATGAGTGTTATTACTGAGTCAACCAAGCTTGAAGATATGAGCTATGGTACTAAAATTACAATGAAATACGAAAACTAATTTTGTAGAAAAAAAAATATTAATTCGAATAATAAAAAATAAAACTTAAAACTATGGCATTCAATTTAAGAAACAGAAATTTTTTAAAAGAAATTGATTTTACTAAAGAAGAGTTAGTATTTCTTTTAAACTTATCAAAAGAACTAAAAAATGCTAAATATGCTGGTACTGAGCAACAAAGATTAAAGGGAAAAAATATTGCATTGATTTTCGAAAAATCTTCTACTCGTACACGTTGTGCTTTTGAAGTTGCAGCTCACGATCAGGGGGCTCATGTTACCTATTTGGAACCAACCGGTAGCCAGTTAGGACATAAAGAAACTGTTAAAGATACTGCTCGCGTTCTTGGTAGAATGTACGATGGTATTGAGTATCGTGGTTTCGGACAATCAATTGTTGAAGAATTAGGTCAGTATGCCGGAGTTCCGGTATGGAATGGTTTAACAAACGAATGGCATCCAACTCAAATGTTGGCTGACGTACTTACTATGATGGAACATTCTGACAATCCACTGGAGAAAATTTCTTATGCATATTTAGGCGATGCTCGTTTTAATATGGGTCGCTCTTTATTAGTAGTTGGTGCTATTTTAGGTATGGATGTTCGAATTGGTGCTCCTAAAGCATTATGGCCAGATGCAGACTTAATTAAAGATTGTAATAATATTGCTAAAACATCAGGTGCTAGAATTACTATTACCGAAAATGCAGAAGAAGCAGTTAAAGGTGCAGAGTATGTTCATACCGATGTTTGGGTTTCAATGGGCGAACCTAAAGAAGTTTGGGCCGAAAGAATTAGTATTTTAAAACCTTATCAAATTAATAGCGAAATTATGAAGAAAAGCGGAAATGCAAATGTTAAATTCATGCATTGTCTTCCTGCTTTCCATAATGCTGATACTAAAGTTGGAAAACAAGTTTCTGAAGAATTTGGTATGAAAAACGGTATAGAAGTAACTGAAGAAGTTTTTGAAAGCCCAAATTCATTAGTTTTTGATCAGGCTGAAAACAGATTACATACTATTAAAGCTATTATGGTTGCTACATTAGGAGCATAATAAATAGATTTCTAATATAAAAATGAAGGGTGCCATTTGGCACCCTTTTTTATTCTTGCTTGTTCTTATCAAAAATTCCTAAAGGATCAATAAATTTAGTAATTATTGTCTCATTTTCAGAATGTGCTGCTTGCGATGTTATTGTCATTACCGGTGCTTTTGAGAAATTTATAATCTGATGGGCAAATGCACCAATATAATTATCGAAACTGTAATTCTCTTTGTGAGTCATAATTATTATTAAGTCGGCATTTTGTTTGTCAGAGAATTCAAGTATATCCTGATAAGCATATGCATTTTGCTTTTTAATAAGATTGATACTAAATGGAATTTTATATCCCTTAATAATATTTTTTAATCGTTGTGCTTTTGATTTTATTCGAATATTTCTTGTTCCATAACCTTTAAATAATACGGAAACAAAATGTAAATGGGCATTTGTAAATTTGTTAAATTCAATAGCCGATAACATTTGCAATTCGGTATCGTCCGATAAATCAATGGGTACAATTATATGTTTAATTTCATTTAATTTTTTATTCTTAATTGTTATTACCGGGCATTTTGATTTGGTAATAACATGTGTAACAGTAGATCCTACAATTTTCTTGTCATCTTCGTCTTTATGTTTATCGTGCAATACAATGAAGTTAGCATTTATCGATTCAGCGTAGTTCAGAATTTGTTCGTATTTCCTACCAAAAAGAACAGCCAATTCAAAATGTACATCAGGGTGACTGTCGGTTATTTTCTTTAAATTTTGCTTGGAAAGTTCTGTGATTTTTTCTCTAACTTCACTATTTACAACAAGATTATTCCACCAATCGGTAAATTCAATAACGTTAACCAAGTGTATTTTGCAATGAATTAATTTTGAAATGTGAATGGCATTTTCGATTGAGATTTCGGACTTGTCAGAAAAATCAACAGGAACAATAATATTTTTAATATTTTCTGTCATAGTAGAGAAATTTATTTGAACGAACAAAATAGTAAGATTAAACAAAAATTGATTTAAATCTTAAATAGATTAATTGTATTAGAAAAATACTTTAACAAATTGAAATGTCATATAAAATGAAGCAGCTAACTTTAAGCCTATTCCTAAAAGGAAACCTAAAAAAGAACCTAATCCTGCTCTTAACGCATCGTTAAATTTTGCTCCATTAATTAATTCTCCAATTATTGCTCCAAAGAGAGGTCCCAAAATCATTCCGAAAGGGCCAAGAAATAGAAGTCCAATAATTAACCCCAGCGTAGCGCCCCAGGTACCTGCTTTTGATCCGCCAAATTTTTTTGTTCCCCAAATGGGTACTCCATAATCTAGAATAGTTACAATTATTGCTATTATTGCCATTACAACGAGGAACGTTGTTGTGAAATCAGCAAACTTAGTAAAGTGAATAACAAGTAAACCGAAAAAACTTAATGGTGGGCCTGGAATAACAGGTAAAATACAGCCCAATAATCCAAAAATAATAAGAAGAATAGAAACTATAAGTAAAAAATAATCCATAGCAGTTAAGCTTTATAGAATATAAATTTAGTGTTTTTTGAGTACTTTTAAATCATCAATTCCACTTTTTAAGTCGCAACTTCCACAATTGCAACCTGATTCATTCTTCTTGTCAAAAAAACGAATTGTATTTACAATGGTATAAACAACTGCTCCAAAAACTAAAACTAATGCTAAAATATCTTGTATCATAATTTTATAAAGTTAAAATTACTGTTCCTATTTGGAAAACTAAAAATGCAACAAACCAGGCAATAAAGGTTGTATAGAGTACTGTGAATAATGCCCATTTCCAATGTCCCGATTCTTTTTTTATAGCAGCAATAGAAGCTATACATGGAAAATATAACAGAATAAACATTAAAAATCCATATGCAACAAGAGGAGTAAATGCTTTATTTCCTGATTCGTCGGTTTCATTCTGCAATCGTGAAGTAAGATTTTCTGATATTTCACTATCGTTTGTACCTGCCTGATATAAAACTCCCATTGTACTTACTACAATTTCTTTTGCTGCTACTCCTGAAAGTAAACTAACACTCATTTTCCAATCGAAACCAAGAGGATTCATAGCGGGTTGAATGAATTTGCCAACTTGCCCGATATATGATTGGGCTTGTTTTTCAGAGTTTTTCTTTATTAGTAAATCTGAAATTTCTTGTTGTTTTAAATTATTGTCAATTGATTTATCTGTTTCAACAGTTGCAATTTTTTCATCATAATTAACTGAATAAGTTACGTTTTTCGGATAATATCCCATTGCCCAGATTAAAATTGAAGCAATTAGAATGACACCACCCATTTTTTGTAAGTATTGAGCCCCTTTATGCCACATATGACGAAGGGTATTTCGCATGGTTGGTATTCGGTAGGGAGGAAGCTCCATAACAAATGGAACATCGTTCGCTTTAAAAATGAGTTTTTTAAATAAAATTGCAACAAGAGAAGCTACAACGATACCAATCAAATAAATCGAAAATAATACTGTTCCGGGATGTTTAGTAAAAAAAGCCGAAATTATTAAGACATAAACAGGCAAACGTGCACTGCACGACATAAATGGATTGATAAGCATTGTTAAAATTCGGTTATGCCTGTTTTCAATGGTTCTAGTGGCCATAATTGCAGGTACATTGCATCCAAACCCCATTATTAATGGAATAAATGAACGACCATGAAGCCCGATTTTATGCATAATCCGATCCATAATAAAAGCTGTACGGGCCATATAACCTGTATCTTCCATTAATGAGATGAAAAAGAAAAGTATTAATATGTTTGGAAGAAAAACAATTACACCTCCAACACCGCCAATAATTCCATTTACTAATAAATCTTTAAATGTTCCGGCAGGCATAGTTGTATTAATAAAATTACTCAGTAAAGCAACAAGCTGTTCAATCCAGTTCATGGGATATTGACCCAGAGAAAATGTTGTTTGAAACATAAACCACATAAAAAAAATGAAAATCGGGAATCCAAAAAATTTATGTGTAAGAAAATGGTCAATGCGTTCAGTTTTCTTTCGTCGGGTATTAATATTCCCTTTATATGTTTCTTTTAAAGCTCCAGCTATAAATCCATATTTTGAATCGGTAATTATAGTTTCACTATCTTCTTGTAAAAGCGATTCGATCTTTTTAATTTCTTTATCGGCAACTGCTTTTATTTCTGAATAATTTTCCCATAATGCTAATTTACGTTTTGTCGAACTGTCTTTCTCTATTAGTTTTATTGCATAATATCGTGATGAAACGGTATCGGAAACCTTTTCGTTTTTCCAAATTGCTTCCTGAATATTCCTGATCGATTGTTCTACGTCTTTGCCATAATTGATATGAATGTGACGAACAGTAGGATCGCTATCTTCGTAAACATCAATCACTTTTTTAAATAGTTCTTTTATTCCAAATCCTTTTGAACTAATAGTAGGAATAATCGGAATACCAATCATTTTGCCTAATGATTCGAAATCAAACTCATCACCTTTTTGTCTTAATTCGTCGTACATGTTCAATGCAATCACAACTTTTATGTCCATATCAATAAGTTGAGTTGACAAATACAAGTTGCGTTCAAGATTCGATGCATCAACAACGTTTATAACTATATCAGGTATTTCTTTTAAAATAAATTTTCGTACAAATAATTCTTCAGGTGAGTATGCCGAAAGTGAGTATGTGCCTGGTAAATCGGTAACATTAATTGTATAATCATCAAGTTTAAACTGAGCAGATTTTGAATCAACAGTAACTCCGCTATAATTTCCAACATGTTCTCGTGAGCGGGATGCAAAATTAAATAAGGTGGTTTTTCCTGAATTTGGATTACCTACTAATGCTACTTGAATTTCGTTTCCTTTTTTTTGTGCTGTAGTTTTTAATCTTTCTTCGGTTATAACTCCGTTAAACGTATTTATCTCTAGTTTTTCGGCTTCTTTTTTTGTAATTACTTCAATTAATGCAGCCTCGCTTCTTCGTAACGATACTTCATAACCCATAATACTGTATTCAATGGGATCTTTTAAAGGAGCACTTTTTACTACAACAATTTTTTCGCCTTTAACAAAACCCATTTCAGTAATTCGTTTCCTGAATGCTCCCCTGCCACGAACCTTGGTTATTATTCCTTCATCTTTTTCTTTTAACTGCGATAATTTCATTTTTGCATTTCAGGTTTATACCCTTTTTCAGTTTTCGAAACAAAAGTAGATATTTATAAAAATCATTACAATACCTAGTTATTGGTATTTTTACTTAAAATAAATTTACCTGTCATATTAACACCAGAACAAATCGATTGTTTACGTTCATTTAAATTAGCATGAGTGGATATTGAAACGTTATCGTAAAAAGGGTTATAACTTTTAAAATCATAACAAAATAAATCGAAAATTTATAGTTATGTTTGTTCAGTAAATAGTACTTATGAAACACGAAGAAGTATATAAAAAGCTAATTGAATTAATAGAAAAATCGGGAAAGAATTTCAGTATTCTCGAAGATCAGATTGATGTTAATGTTCAGATTGTATTTTTTGAATTATTGAAAGATCTTCAAAAGAATAAGCGAAATGATACTATTATAATTGCTGATTCTGTGAAATTGAATAATTCCGAAGCAACTATTGAAGAGAAAAAAGTGCTATTAGCTGAATTATCATGTGTTGAAAGTGTTGAAGCATATCGTATACTCGAAAAATATCAGACAGTTGTTGACGAAAGTCTTAAATCATGGGCGCAATTGGCTTTTCAACATTGCAGAATCGGACTCGAATCAAATTTAATGGACGAAAATAAAGTTTTTATCTCTACAGGTTTAGGTGGTAAGGAATCAAAATTACGTTATTTTATTGCTGGCAAACATAAAGAAAATGAATCATTTACCGATAGTCAGCAGAAAATTATTAAAACCGAATTTGAATTCATTTTTAAAAAGCACAATTCAGACATTGAAAAGCTGGAGTTTTTTAATCAATATTATTTTTTTACATCGCTTATTCCTATTGAAATAGATTTAAATAATTTAATCTCAAATGCAACAAGTGAATGCAACCAGTTTGGAAATTTTCTACGAACAGATTTTTTAATCACAAATATTAAGTTGTTGAGTATAGATGAAGTAGAAACATATTTTAATAAACAATAATCAATTTTTATAAAACATGAAAAATTATGTAAATATTGCTGTTCAGGTATTACCTATGTCGAAAACAAAAGAACCTTATGATATTGTTGATGAGGCTATAAAAGTAATTGATGAATCGGGATTAAAATATAGAGTTTGTCCGTTTGAAACAGTAATTGAAGGGCCCTATGATGAAATAATGAAAGTTATTGAAAAAGTTCAAACTACATGCTTTAATAATGGAGCAGATGAGCTAATAGTAAATATCAAAATTCAGATTCGAAAAAGTAGTAATGTAACTATTGACGATAAAATGCACAAATACGATTAAGCAGTAAAGCAAAAAAGCTGACAAAGTCAGCTTTTTTTATTATTATTCTTTGTTTTTTACACCCAGGTCATCGAATTCAACATCTGAAGAATATCCGTTTCTTCCAATTTCTGCATCTACTTCAGCATGTTCTAATGGTTCAAGTTCCGGTACATTTACTTTGATATACTCTATTGCTTCATTTAAGCTTTCGATAAATTTCTCAAAATCCTCTTTGTATAAGAAAATCTTGTGTTTCTCAAAATAATGTTTCCCGTCGCGATTGAATCTTTTTTTACTCTCAGTGATGGTTAGATAATAATCGTTTCTTTTCGTAGCTTTTACATCTAGAAAGTAAGTTCTTTTACCAGCTCGTACCACTTTAGAGAATATTTCTTCACGAACTACATTCTCTATTTCTTCATGTTTTTCAAATCCGTCCATCTTTAATAAGAATTATTAGTTTCAAATTATAAACATCCAAATGTAAAAAAATATTTAATAATTAATTGAAAATTTGATTTTTTTTAAAAGTATAGTTGATATTTTAAAAATTTAGTCATTAAAAATCTTCGACTCTTGCAAAATGTAAGTTATTGAAGGACTTTAGTCCTATTACTTTTATTTGACACTAAAGTTTTTAAATATTATTTTTAACTTTTTAATAAATAAAAAATAATTGTTGATTACGGAAATAAAAAAAACCGTTACTTTGCAGGCTCATAATTTATTAATTAAATGTTAAGGAGTTCTTTAAAAAATGGTTAGCAGACGTCTACTTCGGGTAAAAATTTTACAAATAAGTTATGCTCATTTTAAATCAAGTGATCCATCATTAAATCACTCAGAAAAAGAATTGTTTTTTAGTATTCAGAAATCATACGATTTATATCACTACCTATTCTTGTTGTTAATTGATGTAGCTGATTATGCTCAAAACAGAATTGATCTGGCTTCAAAAAAACGAATTCCTACACACGAGGATTTAAATCCAAATAAAAAGTTTACCGATAATTTATTAATACGAAAATTAGAGCAAAACAAAGCTTTAAAATCGTATTTAAATAATCAAAAACTAAGTTGGGTAAATTATCCCGAACTAATTAAAAATTTGTACAACGAAATTAAGGAGTCTGAAATCTATAAAACATATATGAGTTCAGAAATATCATCGTTTACAGAAGATAAAAAGTTTGTATCTGATATATATTCTCATGTTATTGCTCAATATGAACCATTATACCAAAATCTTGAAGAACAAAGTATTTATTGGAATGATGATATTGAGTTTGTAATTCAGATGATTATTAAGTCGATAAAGGTATTTAAAGCAAATAGCGATGAAGAAACTGAGCTTATGCCTTTATTTAAAAGCGATGAGGATAAAGAATTTGCAAAAAGGTTATTCCGAAAAATGATTTTGAATTACAAAGAACACGAAGGCCTTATTTCAAAATTTATTCAGAACTGGGATGTTGAACGTGTTGCTTTTCTTGATAATGTAATTATGTGTTTGGCAATTTCTGAATTAATCGAATTTCCCGAAATACCAACAAAAGTTACATTTGATGAATATATTGAAATTGCTAAGTTTTATAGCACCGAAAAAAGTAATGTATTTATAAATGGTATTTTAGATAAAATTGTTGAATATCTTAAAAAAGAAGGCAGAATAGTTAAAACGGGCAGGGGACTTATAGGTGAAGTATAGTATTTTGTCTGAATAATAAAATTGTTTTTATTTTGTCAACGATGATTAGATTTCAAATTTTAATAAAAGTAGCTTTTGTAGGATTTTTTTCCTTGTTTTTATTATCATGCAACCAAATAAAATCTGATAAAAACATAGATACTCACAGTTTAAATCAATCAAAAGGTACTCCTGATATTCAATTCGATACTTTATTTTACGATTTTGGCAATTTAATTGAAGGAGAAAAAGTTACATATATTTTTAAATTTAAAAACACAGGTACATCAGATTTAATTATCTTTGATGCATATTCTACCTGTGGTTGTACCGTTCCAAATTACAGCAACGAACCTTTAAAGCCTGGCGATGAAGGCAAAATTGAAGTAATTTTTGATAGTTCAGGTAGAAATGGAATGCAGTATAAAAATATTACTTTAAAGTTAAATACACCAATGAGTGAAAAAACATTAACTATTAAAGCAAATGTTAAACCAAGTTAATCTAATAATTAAAATTAAAGAAAATGAATTTATTAAATGTTTTATTAATGGGGCAACCAGCTGAGGGTGGAAGCCCGTATGCATCTTTTTTGATGTTATTACTAATTATCGTAGTATTTTATTTCTTTATGATTCGTCCTCAGATGAAACGTCAAAAAGAATTAAGAAAATTCCGCGAATCACTTCAAAAAGGTGATAAAGTTGTTACAACAGGTGGCATTTATGGAAAAATTGATACTATTAAAGAAACTTACTTTGTTATCGAAATTGATAATAATGTTCGTGTAAAAATTGATAAAAGCGCTGTTTTAAAAGATTCTAGCGATATTCAATCTTAATTATTTAATGAGCGTTTAACTTTATAATTAAACGCTCATATATTTTATTAATTTTTGATTATAGGTGACTACAGAAATTATTACAAAAAAAGAACACAGTTTTTTTAATTTTAGGAAACTAAAACCTGATAAAAGAATAATCATTTTTTTATTCTTTGTTTTTGTGTCATCAATTTTTTGGTTCTTGAAGCAAATGGAAGCCGAATATGAGGCTACAATTTCAATCCCTGTTCGTTATAGTAACATTCCAAAAGATAAAATCTTAGTTGGCGAATTAACAAATACTTTTAATCTCAGGATAAAAGCCCGAGGATATAAAATTATTGAATATAAGATTGGTAATAAATTTCTACCGGTAATTATTGATGTGAATTCGTTGAATTTAAGAATTATATCAAAAGGAAAAACCAGACGATTTTTTGCATTAACTCAATTCCTAAATGAGAAAATAAATCAGCAAATTGGTTCCGAACTTCGAGTTTTAGAAATTAAACCAGATACACTTTTTTTCGATTTCTCAAGAATAGCATATAAAAAAGTTCCTGTTGTTTCAAATTTAAATATTTTACCCGAAAAGCAATATATGCTTAAAGGTGCTCCTCAAATAAACCCCGATAGTGTAGTTGTATCAGGCAATAAATCAATTATTGATACAATTAAATATGTGTATACCGAGGAAATTCAATTAGAAAATATTGATAACAATATTGATAAAAGTCTTGATTTAATTGCTATTCAAGATGTCCAATTTTCTGAAGATGAAGTAGATGTTTCTATTTTTGTTGAAAAATTTACTGAAGGAACACAAAAAGTTCCGGTTAAAACGCTAAATGTACCCGATAGTTTATTATTACGTGTATTTCCAAACGAAGTAGAAATTGTTTATTTTGTTGGTTTAAACGATTATGATAAAGTCTTTCCTCAGTTATTTGAACTTATTGTCGATTATAATGATATAAATCTTGAAATAAATAATATTAATATTAAGTTACTTCGTTATCCCGAATATCTGCAATCAGTTCGTTATAATCCAAATTCGGTTGAATATATTATTGAAAAAAAATAATGCATAAAGTTGGAGTTACCGGAGGAATAGGAAGTGGTAAAACTTTAGTTTGCGAAGTTTTTAAAAGACTGGGAATCTCTGTTTATAATGCCGATAATGAAGCAAAAAATATTTTAAATTCAAATGCTGAAGTTCGTAAATCAATAGAAAACTATTTTGGTCAGGATATTTACAAAAACAACAGTTTAAATAAAAAGAAATTGGCTGAAATCATATTTAATAATAATGAAGCTATTCAAAAAATAAACTCAATTGTACATCCTGTTGTTAGGCAAAATTTTATTGCTTGGTGTAAATCCCATGAAAATAAGCCTTATGTTATTGAGGAAGCTGCTATTATTTTTGAAAGTGGAGTTTACAAAGAATTTGATTACACAATAAATGTTTTTGCTCCAGAGCAAATCCGTATTCAAAGAGTTATGGAAAGAGATAAAGCAACAATTGAAGATGTAAAAAAAAGAATGCAAAATCAAATGAATGATGATGAAAGAATGAAATTAGCCAATTTTACAATTATTAACGATGGTACAAAAATGATAATTCCACAAATTCTTGAAATACATTCAAAATTAGTTAATCAATAAATTACAATGGGAAAATTTGCTAAGTGGATAGCTGGAGGATTAGGTTGGGCAGTTTTTGGTCCAATAGGAGGTATCTTAGGGTTTGCATTAGGCTCATTACTCGATACTCAAGAATTTATAAAAACAAAAACATACTCGGCAACTACAACCGGTAGTTATGCAATGAGCCTTTTAGTTTTGGTTGCTGCAGTTATGAAAGCAGATGGTAAGGTTTTACGCTCTGAGTTGGATTATGTAAAAAAATATTTTGCTCAAAACTTTGACGAAGAATCAGCTGCTGAAGCACTTAAAATGTTACGTGATATTTTAAATCAGAATATTCCTTTACAAGCTGTTAGCGTTCAAATAAAACAAAATCTTGATTATGCTTCCCGTCTTCAGTTGATTCATTTTTTAATGGGAGTTTCAATTGCTGATGGACATATTCATCCATCCGAAATAAATACGATAGCTTTAATAGCTAATTACATGGGTATTTCAGCAAAAGATTTTGAATCAATAAAATCGATGTTTGTTGAAGATACTGAATCATCGTACAAAATTCTTGAAGTTGAAAAGTCAGCTACCGATGATGAAATTAAAAAAGCATATCGTAAAATGGCTGTTAAATATCACCCCGATAAGGTTAGTCATTTAGGTGAGGATTTCCAGAATGCTGCAAAAGAAAAGTTCCAGAAAGTAAATCAAGCATATGAGAAAGTTAAAAAAGAAAGAAATATCATATAATTTTCATTTTTTTAAATATAAGTTTTGTGTATACAAATTGAATTGTATTTTTGTATAATCTAATTAAAAAAGAACAGCTATGTTAAAAGATATTTTGTCAATTTCAGGATACGGAGGTTTATTTAAATACGTATCTCAGGCAAGAAACGGTATTATTGTTGAATCGTTAGAAGATCAAACACGTATGCATGCTCATGCATCGGCTAAAGTAAGTGCTTTAGATGATATATCAATTTTTACTGAAACTGAAGATATTTCATTAAAAAGTGTTTTGAAACTTATTTTCGATAAAGAAAATGGTAAAGAAGCAATAAATCATAAATCATCGAACGATGAATTGAAAAAATATTTTGAAACTGTACTTCCAGCATACGACAAAGAGAGAGTTTATGTTTCTGATATTAAG
>MENE01000034.1:35316-39300 GCA_001769005.1 Bacteroidetes bacterium GWA2_31_9b
ATTGGTATAATATTTTATTAAAGCATAATCTTCTAAATTTCGATGAAACTGAAGCTGAAGCCGAAACAAAAGAACAAGGTGAAAATGTAAAAGAAGAAAAAACAGACGAAACAAAACCAGTAAAAAAAGCAACAAAAAAACCAGCAGCAAAAACAACAACGAAGCCAACTGCTAAAAAAACAAAATAATTTAAATAAAAAATCCGCTAAAAGCGGATTTTTTATTGATTTAAAGCTGCGTTCATTTTTCTAATTAAATGAAGGTGATTAATTGGTTTAGAAATATAATCATCGCAACCTGCATTTAGTGCTTTTTCCATGTCACCTTCCATTGCATTAGCTGTTTGGGCAATTATTGGCAAGTCGGGCCGAAGTTCTTTAATCTTTGCAGTAATTTCATACCCACTCATATCCGGAATACGAATATCCATAAGTATTAAACTAATTAATGGATTTATTTTTACCATTTCAATTGCTGAAGCACCAGTTTCAACCCATATTAATTTTGCATCCAACTCTTCAAATAACGATTCTATAAACAAAAAACTGGTATATTCGTCTTCAACTATGAGAATCGTTTTATCTTTAAGGTTGTTTATTTCAATTTCACCATTTAAATATAAAGGAATATTTAAATTTTTAATGTTAGAAACATAAGGAATTAAAAATCTGAAAATTGAACCAACTCCTGGTTCTGATTCAACCCAGAGCTTTCCACCCATTAATTCTACCAATTGTTTTGATATAGTTAAACCTAAACCTGTGCCTCCAAATTGTCTGTTTATTCTATCATCTGCTTGTTTGAACCGTTCAAAAATGATTTCAATTTTTTGGCTCGAAATTCCTATTCCACTATCATGAATAAAAAATTCAATATTTTTGCCATCAGGTGTTATGGTGTATCCAAATTTCACAAATCCTTTTTCAGTAAATTTTACTGCATTTCCAATTAGATTTGCAAGAATTTGATTTAATCGGCTTCCATCAAAAAAAGCAAATGAATCGTTATTGCTTAATCCTGGAATAAATTCCAAATCAATATTATGCTTGTCGTTTTTTTCTAGATCCGACTCGAAAATGTTTAATAAGTCTATACAAATTTCATTAATATTTGTATTGTTATTGTAAATTGATATTTGCCCTGTTTCAATTTTTGAAATATCAATAATATCATTAATAATATTAAGCAATTGCTTACTATTATTGTATATAATTTTTAAAAAACGGTTTGTTTTTTCGCGTGGTTGATCACTTCTGAGTAAAAGTTGAGAGAATCCCAGAATGCCATTCATTGGTGTACGAATTTCGTGCGACATATTTGCCAGAAATGCCGATTTTAATCTATCCGATTCTTCTGCTTTAATTTTTGATTCTTTTAATTTTTCTTCAATTTTTTGCCTGTATAAAGCAACAGAAGCCTGATGGCATATTGTTTCTAAGGTATTGGTTATGTTGGTTGGTAAAATATCTTTTGATAAAATTACTGCTGATCCATAAGTAACATTTTCAACTCTTAATGGAATATAATAAATATGATTTATTTTAATAAGATTTGCTATGGAAACAAAAATTCTTTTCGGCAATAATGGAAAATCAAAATCATATTCTGATAAAAGTAAATGCTGAATCCTTGTATCATCTATTTTAGTTTGTAAATTTGATATTGAAAATTCCATTCCAATAGGATTTTTCCCAAAAATAGTAGCTATAATTTTAATATATCTGCGAAAACCATGAAAATTTTCAATTTTTAAAGTATCATAAATAGTATTATATGAGCAAATTGTAACATAAATTGAAGGTTTTATATTTAATAACTGAGTTCCTAAATATTCTAGAATTTTATCTTTTTTTGTTAAACTTAAAAAATGTAAAGCTGAATTTGCAAGAAAACTAAGGTTTATTCTATTTGTTTTTTGTTCTGTTATATCTCTTGAAATATAAAAAATATGATCGATTTCATCATTCTCATTTAAAACTCCCCTTCCTGTTGTTTCAAGCCATATATAATGACCATTTTTATGTTTAAACCTATATTCGGCATTACTACTTTCGTTAGTGTTAAGTTTTTGCTTAAAAATCTCAATCATTGTATTCTTATCACCCGGATGAATTAAGTCAAAAACTGTTTTATTATTAAAATCTGCAATAGTGTAACCCAGGTATTTTTCGAACGAAGGCCCTAAATATGTATATTTCCCATTAACATCCGAAATGCTAATCATATCAACTATTGTTTCAGTTATTCTTTTGAAAAAGCCATCTTTTTCTTTTACTAATTTTTCAACTTTTTTCTTTTCTGTTATATCAACTGTTACACTTGCAATTAAATAATCGTCATTTAAATAAATTGGAAAAAGTAATTGCTGAATATCAAATATATTCCCATTTCTATGCTTTAATTGTATTTCGTGGAATTTATTGAAAAGAAAAGAATTGCTTGAGTTTAAGAGTTGTTGTATTTGATTTTTGAATATTTCAAATTTCAATTTGTCATTATATGAAGGGAAAATATCTTTTGCAAAATCGATAAAATTATTATTTATTGCTTCATTAGTTTCTATTCCGGTAAGATTTTCAATTGCTTTGTTCCATTCTAGAATTGTTCCTTTTCGGTCGATAATTATTATTCCTTCAACCGATTGGTTTATAAAACTACGTAATTTATTTTCACTTTCTTTAATCGCATTTTCATAGTTTATTCGTTCAGTATTATCTATTATAACACCTACAATTCCTGGTTCATTTGTAATTGAATCATTATAAACTGATTTGTGAATTTCAATATGATGGATTTTATTGTTTATTGTTATTGTTTTATTCCGAACAATTGTCCTTTTCTCTTGTAAAACCTGATTGTCAAATTCAGAATATTCTTTAACTCTTTCTTCCGAAAATATATCAAAATGCGATGATCCCAGTATCTTTTCTTTTGGAAGGTTCTCGAAATCTGCAAAAGCTTCATTACATCCAATGTACAGGCCATTTTTATTTTTAAAAAAAACAGGAATTGGAATTGCTTCAATAAGATTTAATAAGTTTAATCCACTCCCAATAAATTTTTGTTCGGATATTTCATTGCGATTGATCTCTGTACTAAGCTTTTCTCTTAAAAGTTTATTTTCTTCTTTTAATTGAAGAATTAAGTTAATAAAGTCATCTTTTGAATCATTTATCATAAATACAAATGGCTTAGTTCTAGTGCTTTAACGACTTGAAGAAATTTATGTTTCAAAAGGTATTATTTATCAAATTTCTTGGCTTGTTCCCAAAAAAGATTCATTTCATCTAAATTCATATTTTTTAAAGATAATCCTTTTTTAATTGTTTGTTCTTCAAGGTAATTGAAACGTTTTATAAATTTTCTATTTGTACGTTCAAGAGCTGTTTCAGGATCTACATCATATAATCTTGCAGCATTTATTAATGAAAAAATTACATCCCCAAATTCGGCTTCAATTTTTTCTTGATCATTGCAATCTACTTCATGCTTAAGCTCGTTCAGTTCTTCGTGAACTTTATCCCAAATCTGACTTCTTTCGTCCCAATCAAATCCAACACCTCTTACTTTTTGCTGTATCCTGTTCGCTTTAACCATTGCAGGTAATGATTCGGGAACTCCTGAAAGTACTGACTTTTTACTGTCTTTCTCATTCATTTTTATTACTTCCCAATTCTCTTCAACTTCTCGGTGATCTTTAACAATTACATCACCAAAAACATGCGGATGGCGATGAACTAATTTATTGCTTATTCCATTAATTACATCAGTAATATTAAAATCGTCTTGCTCCGAAGCAATTTTTGCATAAAAAACAATATGAAGAAGAATATCACCCAACTCCTTTTTTATCTCATTCATATCTTTTTTAATAATTGCATCAGCAAGTTCATAAGTTTCTTCAATAGTAAGTGTTCGCAAGCTCTCAATCGTTTGTTTCTGATCCCACGGGCACTTTACTCTTAACTCATCCATTATTGTAAG
>MENE01000034.1:39316-41451 GCA_001769005.1 Bacteroidetes bacterium GWA2_31_9b
GAAGATTTATAGAGTTGAATAAAGCCAATAATTCTCCTGGCGAAGTTTCCCCATACTTCTTATTTATTTTAGATATTACATTTCCATTGCTTTGAACATAAATCTTAAACTGACGATTTTTACCTACCTGCTCAAATATTTCTTTTGAGATATTTGTAATTGCATTTTGGTACGAATCAATATAAACAATACTACCTATTATTGTTGATTCTTCTATTGTAGCTAGTAATGGTGTACGACGAACAAACTGTTCTGTTTTTGTGCCAAGACTTTCAATAGCTGTTCCATTAATAAGTTCGCTAGCAACTTTAATAAAAACTTCAATTACTGCAAAACTTGTTGATATCAGATTCTCAATTACTACGATCTTTGTTGGAGCACTATCAAATAATAAGCTAAAAATCCCATTGTCAGTACCAATAAAATAGTGCCCATCGTATTCTGCTGCTAAGAAAGGTTGTTCGGAGTTTCCATCGGTATTAACCCCCATAATATGAATAGTTCCTTCAGGAAATAATTTGTAACTGTTTTTTAGAATAAATGCGGCATGAAAAATATTAAACGTTTTAATTTTATGTGTAATATCAACAATAACAGTATTAGAACAATAGCTATGTATTGCTCCTTTTACAGAAGCAATGTAAAAATCATCATTATTCCAGTCGGTTGTTAATGTTATTATTGGCATTTATTTATAATGGAAATTTATTTCGTTTGAACTTATAAAAATAAGTGTTTTATTATAAAATTCTTAAAAATAAAAATGTTTAAAAGTAAATTTTAAATATTATTCCTGATTTTGAAAAAAATGAACATCGGAATCATCATAAAAATAAAATTGTTTATAGAATATTATTTTTCGCATAATGAATAATTTGACTATTTTCGATGAATCAAATAAACTTATGTTTTACCTTTGAATATTACTTGTTTATAGTTATTTGATAAAAGAAATGTTTTTTTATAAACCATAGTAAACATTATTTGTTTCAATTTTATGATTGAAAAGGTTATATACTTAGAAGGAATTGAACCGGTAAATATTTACGGTGTTAAAAATATCCGCTTAGAAAAACTCAAAGAGTTTTATCCAAAATTAAAAATCATTGCACGTGGAAATGAGATTAAAGTAAAAGGTGAAGAACGTGAAATTAATTTAATTGAAGAAAAACTCCAGCTTATTGTTGAGTATTTCTTAAAATTTAAACAAATGAGTAATAATGATTTTGAATTATTACTAAAAGGAGAGGGCGAAACACTTTTAAAACGTAATGAGGATGTTGACGATGCATTGGTTTTTGGAAATAATGCAAAACCAATTCGTGCGAGAACAATTAATCAGCAGCGATTAGTTAACGAATACGATACAAACGATCTTTTATTTGCAATTGGACCTGCAGGTTCAGGAAAAACATATACAGCTATTGCTCTTGCTGTTCGGGCATTTAAAAACAAAGAAGTTAAACGAATTATTCTTACCCGCCCAGCTGTTGAGGCAGGAGAGAATCTTGGTTTTCTTCCGGGCGATTTGAAAGATAAACTCGATCCATATTTGCGACCACTGTACGATGCACTTTTGGATATGATTCATCCAAAAAAACTTGCAGAACTAATTGAAGATGGTATTATTGAAATTGCTCCTTTGGCATTTATGCGTGGAAGAACTCTCGATAATGCTTTTGTAATTCTTGATGAAGCACAAAATACAACTGTTAATCAATTAAAAATGTTTCTAACCCGTATGGGTAAAAATGCTAAGTTTATTGTAACTGGCGACATTACTCAAATCGATTTACCAAAGAAAACAGATTCAGGTTTGGTGCAGGCTTTAGGTTTTCTCAGTGGAATAAAAGGAATTTCAATTCTTTATTTCGATGAACGCGATATTATAAGGCATCATCTTGTAAAATACATTGTGAATGCATATAAAAATCATGATGATGAAAAAATGATTAAGTAATGACAATAATCAGTAACCACTAAGCAGCGACAGTAAGCAGTAACACGAAGATAATTAGAAAATTGAAAAAGGATTATTTAACTATCTAAACAATATACAGTTTGTTTTTTAACTCAAAACTCAAAACTCAAAACTCAAAACTCAAAACATAATTATGGCACAGGCAGTAGTAAAA
>MENE01000034.1:41571-43605 GCA_001769005.1 Bacteroidetes bacterium GWA2_31_9b
GTTTTGCCTAAAGGCATTCCTTATAAAGGTCAGGTATTGAATCAAATAGCCGATAAATTTCTTGATGCTACAAAAGATATTGTTCCTAACTGGAAAATTGCAACTCCTGATCCAATGGTAACTATTGGTCATTTTGTTGAAACCTATCCTGTAGAAATGGTTGTTCGTGGATATTTAACAGGTCATGCCTGGCGTGAATATAAATCAGGAAAACGCATGATTTGTGGAATGCAAATGCCCGATGGAATGATTGAACATCAGAAGTTTCCTGAACCAATTATTACGCCTACTACAAAAGCTCATGAAGGACATGATGAAGATATTTCGAAAGAAGAAATAATAAAACAAGGACTAATTGCTAAATCAGAATACGAGCAACTCGAAAAATATACACTGGCTTTATTTAAACGTGGAACTGAGATTGCTGCCAAAATGGGTTTAATTTTAGTTGATACTAAATACGAGTTTGGTAAAAAAGATGGTATAATTTATCTTATTGATGAAATACATACTCCCGACTCATCGCGCTATTTTTATCTTAAAGGTTATGAAAATAGACAAAATAAAGGAATAGAACAAAAACAATTATCGAAAGAATTTGTTCGCGAATGGCTCATATCAAATGGATTTCAAGGTAAAGATGGACAAAAAGTACCCGAAATGACCGACGATTTTGTAAACCAAATTTCTGATAGATATATTGAGTTATACGAAAACATTACTGGCGATAAATTTCAAAAAGCTGATGGAGATATGATTCTTAAGCGAATTGAAAAAAATGTTATTTCAAAACTATCTGATTTGATTTAAATAATAATCATTCTAAATACTAACTTTTTACATCTATTTGCGTTATAATGATATACTTATATCTTTATACATAATATTAATTGGAGGATTATAATGTCAGAACGAATTCGCCCTATTTTTCATAACGGTAAAAAAATCTATTTTTCGGATTGGACTAATTTGAAAAATACAGAGGATGCTCTAAAAGTGATGAAGGAAACATCAGACTTTGTTGTAAAGTTAGGTCAAAAAGATTTACTTGAACTTATTGATGTAACTGGTTCGTATGGAAATACGGAAATCTTTAAAGTTCTTAAAGAAATTAATAACAAAGTAAAACACTTTAATAAGAAAAAAGCTTTTGTTGGTTTATCTAGTCCACAACGTGTTATACTTAACACAATAAATATTTTTTCAGGAACAAGTGTTGTTGGATTCGACGATATTGAGTCAGCCAAAGATTGGTTGGTTAAGTAATAGAAAAAAACAAAAAATAAAAAAACCGTCTTGAAATTATTAAAGATGGTTTTTTTATTGAGAATAACAGATTTTTTATTATAAACAAGTTTATAAAGTAAACTAAATAATGAAAAAAATTACATTTTTAGATATTCTTTTAAATCATTTACATATTGTTCGAATGCATTAACTCCCTTTTTTGTAATTGAACAAGATGTTTGAGGCATTTTACCTTTGAAACTCTTTTCAACTGTAATATATCCTACTTCTTCGAGTTTGGTTATCTGAACACTTAAATTTCCTGATGTAGCGTTTGTTTGTTCTTTTAAATAAGTAAAATCAGTTTTTGATAAAGAAATTAAAAGCGACATTATAGCAAGCCGTAACTCGGAGTGTAATATGGGGTCGAGTTTTTTAAGCATTTTTCTTATTTTGAAATTTTAACAAATAACCAGGAACAAGATATCCAAAAATAATAATTATTGGAGAAATAAATTCAACAAACTCTTTAGGAACAATAAATTGAACTATTACTCCAATCCAAAAAATTATACCACCAAAAATTAATGCTTTAAATTTGATAATTACTCCAGTAATAAATGTAGCATTTCCAGCCAATAGAAAAATTATAGGAACTATTTTAAAGTCAAAATTTTTCATAAAAATTAATACTATAGAGTAACTTATTAAAAAAACAATCCAATTTAAAAAGTTAATCTTATCGAGATGAGAAGTAACTGCTGATTTTCTTCCTTTTCTTGCTCCATATACCATAGATGTAATAAC
>MENE01000035.1:0-8271 GCA_001769005.1 Bacteroidetes bacterium GWA2_31_9b
CGCATATGATTAATTTGTGTCAAAAATCAGGTAAAACATGTGTGGGTAGGCTCGGCAAGCAACACTCAGTCTCGAAATGCAATCATTAATTAGAACGTTAAAAATATCATCGAGACGACTTGTGTTGCGCTGAAAAACAGGTTTTACCATGATTTTAACAAATTTATCAGTGGCGGTGACTTTTTTTGGTTCTTTTTTGTGTGGATGACAAAAAAGAACATAATATATTAGGCCTATTTGATTTCCAATTTGAGTTTTTTTAAGTTAAGAAGGAATTATATGAATGTCCTTGTTTTGTTTCGACATTTTAAAAATCGTAAATTAACCAATTAAGTCCTAATTGATCAGGGTCATTATATTAGAATTCTTTACCATATAAATCTAACTTATTTAATCTCCCAACCTTTTAAATTGATCCTTCAAATATGTGAATATTGTAAGTTATAAAAATAGTTATGTAACACTCTCCGCTTTCTATAAATTTACCTTTGTCCTGTGAGGATTTCTCACGTTAATTAAAACAATTTAATATGAAATTAAAAACTATGTTCCCAGTAGTAGCTTTGCTATTATTTGGATTATTCGCAGGTTGTGATAAAGATGACGATAACGATGATGACAATGCTATCAGACCATCTGTATCAACAACAGGCCCCGTAAATAATGCTACAGATGTATTTTTAAACAAAACAATAACTGCAACATTTAATGAGTCAATGGACCCAATTAGTATTTCTTCTACAACTTTTACTTTATTTCAAGAAGGAACACCTGTTACAGGAACGGTTTCTTACTCAGGTTTAATTGCATCTTTTGATCCAACAGTTGATCTTTTACCTAATACAATCTACACCATTACTATTACTAATGAAGTAGAGAATTTATTCGGTAAATCAATGGAGAATGACTATATATGGGAATTTACTACAGGAACTATTATTTCAGCTCCAACAGTAATTTCTACTGATCCTGAAAATAATGCTATTAATGTTGCCCGAAATAAGGTTGTAAAGGTAAATTTCAGTGAAGCTATAAATTCATCAACTATTGATGGAACAACTTTTTATTTAAAAAAAGACGAAACTCTAGTAGTAGGTACAATTACTTACTCAGGAACAACTGCAACATTTACTCCAACAAATTTGTGGGATTCTGAAACTATTTATACTGCCACAATAACAAGCGGGATAGAAAATTTAGATGGTATTGCTATTGAAAGTAATATAGAATGGAGTTTTACAGCAGGTACTGAAACAGCTAGTTTGGAGCCTGTTTTTCTTGGCACTGCAGGTAACTATGTTATTTTAGCTAAAACAGCTATCAATAATATTTCAACTTCAGCTATTACAGGTGATTTAGGTTTAAGTCCTGCTGCAACATCATATATTACAGGTTTTTCATTGACAAATGCAACAGGATATGCAACATCGGCACAAGTTACCGGACATATTTTTGCAGCCGACATGGCTGATCCTACTCCAATAAATTTAACAACTGCAGTTGAAAATATGATTACTGCATATAACGATGCAGCTGGTCGTCCTTTCCCCGATTTTCTTGAGCTTGCAACAGGAAGTATTGGTGGATTAACGCTTACACCTGGTCTATATAAATGGACTAATACTGTTTCAATAGGATCAGATATTACAATTTCTGGAGGAGCAGATGATGTTTGGATTTTCCAGATTTCAGAAGACCTTCTTATGAGTAACGGTGTAAATATTACACTTGTTGGTGGTGCTCAGGCTAAAAACATTTTCTGGCAATTAGCTGGTCAGGCAACCTTAGGTACAACTTCACATTTTGAAGGTATTATTTTGTCGATGACAGGTATTAATTTTCAAACAGGTGCTTCATTTAACGGAAGAGCTTTAGCTCAAACTGCTGTTGTTCTTGACGGAAATATTATAGTTGAAAAATAAGCAATTAACATTGGAAAATAAATTAAAGAGATGGTCAAACTCGACCATCTCTTTTGTATATCTATCAGAATAAATATTTAAAGTTTTAAATAATATGCAATGTGTGAAAGATATAACTTAAAAACATTGTTATGTAACACTTCCCACTATTCGAGCTATTACCTTTGTTTTATGATATATTTCACATAATTAATACCATAAACACATGAAAATTAAAAAGTTATTATCATTCTGTGCCATTGCAACGATTGTAATATTTGCCAGTTGCGAAAAGGATGAAACAGAAACTGACGATTCAATTCTAATTCCAATTCAAACAACAGTGCAAACAACAATTTCACTTACTGGTGCTTCTAACTTTGCTATTCTGGCAGGTTCAGAAATTACCAATACCGGAGAAACAATTATTACCGGTGATATTGGATTAAGCCCTGGTACTTCAATAGGAGGATTTCCTCCCGGAATTTTGAACGGAACACAGCACATTAATGATGAAATAGCCAATCAGGCTAAACTTGATATAATCGAAGCTTATAATGATGCTGCATCGAGAACATGTAGCGATAAAGTAACATTATCGGGAAATATTGGTGGACTAACACTAACTCCCGGACTTTATTTTTCTACTTCATCCCTAGCAATTTCATCAGGTGATCTTACTTTTGATGCACAGGGAGATGCGACTGCTGTATTTATTTTACAAATAGCATCAACACTTACTACAACATCAGATCGTAAAGTTATTCTTAGCGGAGGAGCTTTGGCATCAAACATTTTTTGGAATGTAGGTAGTTCTGCAACTTTTGGAACAACATCCGTTATGAAAGGAACAGTGTTAGCTGTTGAATCAATAACTTTCAATACAGGAGCCACCCTTGATGGCAGAGCATTAACAAGAATTGGTGGAATTACTTTAGAAGGTAACACCATTGTAAAACATTAAATATTAAACATTTCATAATTCTAAAAAGAGCTTCTTCAAAATGGGAGCTCTTTTTTACGTTTTAATAATTACTAATGATAATGATTAAGGAATTATCATCAGGAGATATTTTAATACAAAAGTATAATTAAGTTATAAAAATTAACATGTACAGCAACATGATTTAAAAATACTACATATATAAATGTGTGAATGATGTAACTTAATCACATTGTTGTGTAACACTTTCTGGAGTTAACATACTTACATTTACATTATCAACTGAAATAAAAAACAATAATTCAGAATAATAAATTTGTTAAAATAAAAATAACGCTATGAAAAAAACAACTAATATGCATTTCCTCAAACGTTTTATGAAGAATGTACTTTTGAAAAGATCTATTTTCATTTTTATTCTTGGACTTTTAAGTTTCGGAATATTTGCAAATCCACCATTGGCATCAATGCAACAAATAGGGATGTTTAAAAATTCAATTACATGTGTTGTGCTTGAAAATGGAATCATTTCTTACAATGTTTTTATTAAAGATGCCGTTGAAAAGTACTGGAAATATAACGACTATGAATTTATCGATCAACAAGAGTTTAATAAGCGAAGATTTGATTCGAAATATTCCTTTTTAGTACTTATGAAAGGTGTTTACGAAAAAGATCCAGGCGGTGTTGGCTATAACTATATTAGCCTTGTTTTAGGCGATAAAGCTATTGATATAACTGATATGCCTGAGATTTGCAGCATTCCTTTTTCATACGTCGGCGACAATGACACCTATTTTGGTTATGCCATACCTGCAATTGTTAAATTTATGCAGAAACATGCAAAAAATTTAGAAACTAAACGATTTTTAATTGCTTTAAAAGGACTAAAATATTATAACAGTTTAACACTTTCTAAAAACAAAGTCTTGCTTCTAAATCATGACCAAATGTCTCCTAATGCAAATACATTAGAAAAAATTAAAACCGTTTACCCATTTTATGTTAAACTTCTTTCTCCTTCTGAGATTCAGACAGAACTGGATACTGATCCAATAAATACCCTGTTTAATTTTCATGTTGGACCAACGAAAGAAACAGGTTCAGGAAAATGCTTCGAAATGATATTCGATGTTGAAGGAAATCTCTATTACTACAATTACCGTATGGTAACCAATGAAAATAAAGATGGTTTTAACCTGAAAGACTTTCATTATATCAGGTAAAATAATAAAACAATTAAACATATTAATCATAAAAAATGAGAATACTAATTATCGGATTTATTACATTTTTTGCATGGTCTACATTATCAACTTATACCTATGTATGTAAGATAAAAGGATTATGTGATGAATCTGTAAGTATGCAAATTAGAGAAACCAATAAAGGTACCACCACTAATGATACTATACAAAAGTCTTTGGTGCAACAAGCAGATAATTAACAATAAATCAATAACGTAAAAATTTATACGGATGAAACAATGTAGAACTGCAATAGCTTTATTGTTAATATTTTTTGCTTTTGCTTGCAATAACAATCAAAATAAAGAAAATGCTATGAATCCTTCGGATGTTAAAAAAACGACAACTGATGATTCTAATGTTGAAAATAAGGATCAAACTATTAAAAAGGGATCACTACAACCAGAAAGCATTGTAAAAGAAATTCTGACAACATCTCCGCGATATACAGAATTAACAAACGGACTTAATGAACGGATAATAAATAATGGAGGACTTTCATTTGAAATTCTTATGGAAAAAAGCCCTGATCAAAGCCAAATTAATGAATACAGCTATTCTGAAACCTATGACTTTACCTTATATGAAATGTATCCTGACAGGCGATTAAGCATAGCTCGTTTTTCATTTAATCCAAATAATAAAAAGTTATATGAATTTGATGCTGCAAACGACCAACTAAAACCAATAGAATTTGATAAGAATTTATTGTTAAAATACGAAGCTCTTATCAAATAGCGATAGAAAAATCTTGTTAAATTTTATAAGCGGGGATTCACAACAAAAACTGTAAACATTTTGGATATAATACTTGGCATGTAAAAATGTGTGAATGATGTAACTTAAAATAAGAGCCATATAACACATTTTTTTAAACTTAAGCTCTTTTATATTGTTTACTACTTATATTCATTCAAACTAAAAACTAAAATTATGGGAAATTTACTTTATGTTATCGCTGTTATTTTAATTATTCTTTGGGCAGTTGGATTCATTGGATACAATGCAGGAGGTATTATTCATATTCTGCTGGTTATTGCCCTAATTGCAGTACTTCTTAGAATTATTCAAGGTAAGAAAGTTTTTTAATTCAATTAATTCAAAAACAAATATTCGAATTTTGAATTTTAAAAACTATGGTAGTTTTCTAATATCTAAATTTCATTTTAATGTGAGAATAATATAAATCTTATATTGAAATGTATAATGCTTTATGCAATCAATTAATGTATCTTTGTAAAGAATTATTGAAACTAAATCATTGTATACTAAAGATTACATACATTCAAAGTACTCTTAAAACAGCCCTACTCTAACATTTCTTTTCAATACAATTGATTTTACCTACTTACTGTTTACTATAGTATCAATTTTATTATTTAAGTAAAACCATATAGGTTTTTACTATTGCAATTAATTGCATTTGTATACTATTCATCAGATTTGAAATTTTTTACTTTTTAAAATAATAAATAATGAACAAAGAATTTGACAATGTGTATTGGAATGATTTAAAAATCAAACTAAAACTAAAGTATTCACAACTAACAAATGCTGATTTGCAATTCAGGCATGGCACACAAGATGATTTGTTACGAATGATAGCAAATAGGCTTGGAAAAACCAGAAGAGAACTACAGGTAATAATTGATAATTTATAACCTGTTTTATTTTTTTGTTTACAATCTATACCAAAAAACGTAGTATTTTAATAATAAAGCTTAACTTGCACCAAATTAATTTAATAAACAATGAGCAAAGGAACAGTAAAATTTTTTAACGAATCTAAAGGATTTGGATTTATTAAAGACGCAGATTCATCAAAAGAGTATTTTGTACATTCTAGTGGTTTGAAAGAAAGTATCCAAGAGAACGACGAAGTAACTTTCGATTTAGAAGAAGGTAAAAAAGGAATAAATGCAGTAAATGTTAAACTAGCATAATTAGTATACATTACCATTTAAAAATTTAAGTCCCGCTAATTGCGGGACTTTTTTATTTCATTTCATTTATTTGTTTAATTGTAAAAATAAATGGCCTCATTGAGGCCATAATATTCTTTATATTTTTTAAAAATTTGTAACTAACTTAGCTACAAATAAATAACTTATTTTTTACTGTCGCGTTTAGCAGCTTTTGCAGCTCTTTTTTCTTTAAGGTTTTTAGCTGGAGCTTTTTTTACGTTTTTTTCTTTACCTTCTTTTTCTTTTACCATGATTTTAGATTTTTAAAGTTTATTAAATAAATTATCTGTAATTGTCTGTTTGGTATTTTTTGGAAATACGATTAAATGTATATTTAAAATACATTATACTCATATTTTACAGTTTCAAAGATACGTAAATAAGACAAATTAAAATAACAAAAAAATTACGACTATTACTAGTTTAATTTATTCGTTTTTGCCTTGAATATAAATGGCAAAAAAAATATTCCAAATTAAAAAAACGACTGAAGCTGTACCTCAGTCGAATTTTGAATTGAATTATTTATTAAGTTTTTTTATTCTTTGTAGTTAGCTTTTGCCAATAGTTTAATGTCTTTTACATCCAGAATGTTTTTAGAATATCCTGTTAATGAAACCTGAATCATAGCTGCTGCTATGTCTTTTAGGGCTACAACATAATTGGGAGCAATTACTTTCATTAAAGAAAATATCCAACCTGTGTACTTGTACGTTTTATAATAGGTTTGTGAAGGTTTTAGTGGCAGAAATGGTTCAATGCCGGCAGGGCGGAAATTAAATACCTGTTTAAACGGAAGTTTCATTAAATCGTTTTCTGTTTTACCTTTTACACGAGCCCACATAATCCTACCTTTTTCACTACTATCGGTTCCTGCTCCTGAAATGTAACAAAAAGTCATATCGGGATTGAGTGTTGCAAGTGTTTTAGCAAAGTTCAGCGTAAGTGTATAAGTTAGCCTGGTGTACTCTTCTTCTGATTTTCCAACAGAGGTAATTCCCACACAAAAATAACATGCATTATACCCTTTTAAGCTATCGCCATGCAATGAGATATCGGATAAATTACTGTGTATTATTTCTGTTAGCTTGGGGTGCGAATAACCACTTGTGTTACGGGTAATAACCAAAACTTTTTCTACATCGGCATGTTGCAGGCATTCATGAAGAACACCTTCGCCAATCATTCCGGTTGCGCCTGTAATTATGACTTTAAGTTTAATCATAGTTCTGTTTATAAAATCTATTTAAAAATAATGTAAAAAAATTGATACCGTTTTATATACGATGAATAATTTATCTCGAATCCAATGATTTTAAAGCATTTTCATATCTTTTAGATACTTCAGCCCAGTTTACTACATTCCAGAATGCTTCAATATAATCTGCTCTTTTATTTTGGTATTTTAAATAATAGGCATGTTCCCAAACATCCAATGCTAGCAAAGGAATTCCTTTTTTTTCAGAAATATCCATTAAAGGGTTATCCTGATTTGGAGTAGAATAAATAAACATGTTCCCTTCATTATCAATACTTAACCATGCCCATCCACTGCCGAATCTTGTTTTTCCTGCTTCTGAAAATTGTTTTTTAAACTCTTCAAATGAGCTAAAGGTTTTTGTTATTGCTTCAGTTAATTTACTGTTTGGCATAATATCACTTTTGGGCTTCATCCCTTCCCAAAAAAACGTATGATTATAATAACCACCACTATTATTTCTAACAGCTACCGGATATTTGCTAATATTTTTGAATATTTCAGTTATATCCATGGTTTCCATTTCAGTACCTTTAATTGCATTCATAAAGTTGTCGTAATAAGCCTTATGGTGTTTGCTATAATGAATTTCCATTGTTTGCTTATCAATATAAGGTTCGAGTGCATCGTATGCATAAGGTAATGGATTAAATACATGTTTGTTTAGTGCACTTAGGTTGTTTTGTGTATTCGAATTATTAATTGTTTGATTGTTTGCAATATCTTGTGCTTGTGTATTAAATGTGAATTGAAACACAATAAAACCTAAAACAATTAATGTTACAGATAATTTTTTTTTATTCATGATTTTTCATTTTAATGTTAATACTGGTATCTATTTTTTAATTTTCTTGATTTCTTCTTTAACTTCATTTTCGGCACTTTGCATTCAAAAGCTTTATGTCATAAACTTAACCTGAAAGGGTAATACAAATTCAGGTACATTTTTTCTGCTAAT
>MENE01000035.1:8391-9187 GCA_001769005.1 Bacteroidetes bacterium GWA2_31_9b
GGGTTAGCAGGGTGTTAAAGCAAAAGCACGGACTTAAAGTCCGTGCTATTTGAATTGATAATCATGTGTTGTAAACACGCATCCGTATTTATTTTTTCTTCATCTCTTTATACAGATCACTTAAATTTTTAATTGCTTCAAAATTTACATCGGCCCAATAATATAAAAATCCGATGCCATCAGACTTAATTAAATAGTGAGTTATTAAAACAGGTTTAAGATCATTGATCCCAAAAAAGACAACAGCAACTTTTCCTCGTTTAATAGTTTTTGAGCAGTTTTCGTTAATTATAACCATACCCAGATGATCTTTATATAAACTCTGGTCGATAGTTAACTTCAAAATCATTTCGGCAATGGTTTCGTCTGAAATAGCGAAATCTACGTTATCGGTATGTACTTTTTGCCAGTCGACCAATGCATTCACAGCATTTACATACGAAAGATCCAATTTAACTTCATCGCGTTTTAGATTTTTCCTGAGCAACTCCTGCGATGATTTAGGTTTAAATAAATTATTAACATCGACAAACAACCTCAAAATATCAGATTTGTTTTCGAACTCTTCGGCTTTTGTAAATTGAGCCAGTGAGTAATCGGCACCAAAGAAAACTACAGGTACATTCTTATTAAAAATATCTTCTTTTGTTTGTGCTGAACTTATAAAAGACATTAAAAAGAATAAAATAACTACTAGATTTTTCATAAGATTTAATGATTTTAAGGGTTAATATATTTTTATTACTTGAAAACCAACAGCTTAATTTTATATAAATGTAGAAAATTTTTCTGAAAG
>MENE01000035.1:9255-15716 GCA_001769005.1 Bacteroidetes bacterium GWA2_31_9b
TTTTTCCTTATACCCTATGCCTTTTGCACTTTGCCCCTATTAAGCGTATCGATTTTTCTTTAAAGTAGTCTTTGCAAGCAAAGCGAAGAAAACTAAGCTCGGAGTTTTTTAAGTATTTTTAATTATTTACGAATCATCTTAAGATACAGTTTTTCTACCTTTTTTCTTGCCCATGGAGTTTTTCTTAAAAACGTTAAACTCGATTTAATTGATGGGTTATTAGTGAAGCAATTGATGTTGATTTCTAATCCGAGTTTTTCCCATCCATATTTTTCTACCAGGCTTTCGAGTATATCTACCAACCTTATTCCATGCAATGGATTATTGAGTTGATTGTTGTTAGTATCTATTTTAGTATTCATTTTTAATGTGAATCCTCCGTATTTTTAAATTGTAAACGGAGCTTGTTGCAAAACTAGTTTAAAAAACGACTTAAGTAAAATTTAGCCTAAAAGAGAATCAAACGATCTAAGACTTCCGTTTATCAAAATAACTTTCATTTTATTTTTACATTTCGTGCAAATGCTCTTACCGGCGATCCATCGGTATTGTCAATTTTTAATGGAATGCAGTTTAACTCAAACTCATGATCAATCAATTGGTCGAGGTTTGTCAAATTCTCAATAATCAATACTTCTTTTTGTAAAAGAAGATTATGATTTGGCAAATGCACATCAATAATTTTATCGGCAGAAATGGTATCAAAACCAAGTGCTTTAATATGAAATTTCAGAAGCCATTCAACTGCTTCCTGAGTTAATACAGGGAATACATCAAAATAAGTTGGGGTGTTCCATTTTTTATGCCATCCGGTATAAAAAAGAATAAAATCTACAACTTTGATTTCATTTTCCATCGGTTTAAGAAAATCCAAAGAAATGGAACTTATTTCGGAACAATTGATTGAAATACCTTTGCCAATATATTTCTCAATTGGGAAGTCATTCAGCGATTTTGTATTGGGAATAATATGGCAGGGTGCATCCATGTGAGTTCCTGTATGTGTGCACATTGTCATTTTTAATTCAGCAAAACCATCTTTTTCAATTGTATTCTCGTGCTCAAAAAAGGGTTCAAGAGTACCGGGATAAAAAGTGATTTTGTTTTTTAATGTATGGGTTAAATCGATTATCATAGGGCTGTTTGTATTAATGACATTAAAGATAAGTAAATTTGTCAAAAAGCTATTAGCTGTTAGCTGATAGCTAGAAGCTATGAATTTTTCAAACTGTCTTTTTTATAATTCTTTACCATTTTTCCAAAAGTCTTGTCCTTTTTACGCCGCTCACTTTCTGATGATTCAAAATGGGCTTTTTCGCGTTCCATTTTTAGGTAATTTTCGTAGGATGCTTTGTCAATATCACCATTTTCGACAGCTTCGAGTACCGAACAGCCAATCTCGCTTGTATGTGTACAATCTTTGAACTTACAGTTTTTTGAAAGTGTAACTATTCTGTCGAATGTAATTTCCAGTCCTCCATCTGTATCGGCAATACCCACTTCTTTCATACCCGGGTTATCTATTAATATTCCGCCATTTTCAAGAATGATTAATTCCCTGTAACTGGTTATATGCCTTCCTTTGTTTGTACTCTCGCTTATTGTATCGGTTTTCATGATGTTCTTACCCGAAAGATTGTTTAACAGTGTTGATTTTCCAACACCCGATGAACCAAGCATGCAATACGTTTTACCTTTCTCAATAAACTTATTTATTGTTTTAAATCCATTTGGTGTTTCATTACTTATGGCAACAACCGGAACATTTTTAATTCGTGCTTTGATGTTGGTTAAAATTTCATTTACTCTCGATTCATCAATCAAATCAATTTTACTAAGTACTATAATTGGTTTTACTTTTGATGAATTACAAATGGTAAGGTATCGTTCCAATCTATTGATGTTATAATCCCTATCGATAGCTTGTACTAAAAATGCATAATCAACATTGGTTGCAATAATCTGGATTTCACCAAAATGACCAATTGCTTGTCTTTTAATGGTTGAAAATCGAGGTAATATTTTATAAATAATTGCTACATCAGAATCATAGGTAGTTAAAGCAACCCAATCACCCACAGCAGGAAAATCTTCGCGGCTTTTTGCAGTAAAACGCATATTGCCGGTTATTTCTGCTTCATATTCACCAGTAACTGTTTTAACTATATATCGTTCTTTATGTTCTGTAATAACGCGTCCTGTCTCAAAATTTTCGAGATGATTCTCTTTTCTGAATTTTTCAAGAGTATCGGTGTATCCAAAATCTTCTAATTTCATTTTAATAGGATTGTGATTTTTATTTTATTCCGTTTCGGTTAGGGCATACTTTTCTGCATTCGTAGCAGGTGTATATTTCGGCTCCCCTTTTGTTTACAATCTCAGAATATTGCCGGCACTTTTTTTGATTCACTTTTTGATTTTCAATTGCTCCTACAGGGCAACTCAGCTCGCACAGATTACATATATCGGGGCACATATTGCCTTCGCTAATTTTATCGGGCACAAGAACTGCATCTGTGATTACTGCTCCAAGCTTAATCAAATTGCCATAACTTTCGTTGCACAACAAAGAGTTTCGGCCCATATATCCTAAACCTGCCTTATATCCCAAATGTTTTAGTGATAAAATTCCTTTTCCTTCCATTTTTTCGGCATCCCAATAATCATATGGTTCTGAAGGAACAAGTACCGTTTTTGCGCCTTGTTTCTCTAAATACAAAACTATTGATAAAGCTATTTGGCTCACTCGTGCCAATGCTAAATTTTCAACTGCAGTATAGGGTATTTTTGTGTTTGCAAGAAAAGAGCTTTCTGGTACCCTGCAAGCAATTGAAATGATTGATTTTGTATCTTTAAACACATCAGCAGGATGAAATCCTTTTGGTGAATCGGAAAAGCTATCGATAGATGCAATTCCGCACAAGTCTGCTCCTAAATCGTTTGCAACTTGTTTTATTTCGGTAGATGTAATCATTATTTATATTTTTGTAAAGCCAATTTACTTTAAGTTTTGGATTGATGTTAGGTATTGTGCTCTTGCTTCCTTTTCCTATATTCCCAAAATATAACTGATAGAATAAAAATAATTATTAAACCAGATCCTACATTAGAAATCTTTCTACCTAAATAATATGACTTAGGTTCAAACTTAAATTCAATTAAATGTTTTCCACTTGGAACATTCATTGCTCTTAAAACGTAATTTGCTTTAAAATAATCAACGATTTTACCGTCTAAATATGCGTTCCATCCAGCATTATAATAAATTTCAGAAAACACCGCAAATTGATCATGTTGAGCAAATGTTTCATATATCAGATGATTTGGCTTATAAGAAATTAAATTAATAGAAGCTGATGAATCCACTTTAATATTATCAATAATATTCCTTGAATACTTTTTCTGTATAATAGCGGTATTTTTATCAATTGATTTTAAAGCTATAACTTCTTCATCTGCATTTTCTACAATTTTAATATTCTGCACAAACCATGCATTGCCATAATGATAGGGGTTCACTATCGGTGGAGCTGAAAGGTTGTAAATAATATATTTGGTGTTTAACATATTTAATATAGGAATATTATATTTCAGCAACTCATATATCTTATCATTATCAGGACTAGTATTTAAAACTTTTATTATTTCAGTATATTCATTTGATATATAGAAACTAATTAATTCTTGGTATACTTTAAGCTTTGCACCATGATATCCACCAATAGATTTATGATAATAAGATGTTCTACTATTACTAAAAGGATTAAGTAAAGAGAAAACTCTGTAATTTGTTGAAAAATTAAGTTCTCTAAATTGAATTTTTTCCTTTTCAATCGTAAAATCTTTAGATTTAAGTCCTTTCTTATTATTAAGCAGAGAAACTTCATTTTCAATATTCTGTTTTAATGAAGGTGCTAAAGAAATTTCATGATTTAAAATTTCTTTATCTGCAATAGATGCTTGATATGGATTTTGATAATTGAAAGATTTTACCCAATCTATGTATTGCAGTCCATTTTTTTCATTATTCAAATACCGTTTATCCACACCCCATAAATCTATTAATATCAAAACTCCCAGAATCAATATGAATGATCTTTCTTTAATTTTATTGAGAATAAATAGATAAACTATAGAAGCTGTAGCTACAATAAATAAAAGACTCCGTAAACAATCTTTTTTAAAGATGTCAATACGAGCATTTATTATTTCATTTTTTAAGTCCCCTATTTGTAATAAGACATTAGGATTTGTTTTGTAATTTTCTAATAAATTGTCAAATTGTATTATTTCGCCATTACTGAGGAATCCAAACAAAACAGAAGGGATTACATAGAATAATAAAAGCAAGCCAATTAAACTAAATGAAACATATAAAAATTGCCTTCTGTTAATCTCGCTTTTCATTATCCTATTTAAGAATAAAAATCCTAAAAGAGGAAATGATACCTGAGCAAGAATCAGTATCATTTTTGTATCTCTAAATTTAGAGAATAGGGGAATATACTTTATAAACCAATCAAGTATATTACTATATTTCCATGATAATATGATAGCTAATAAGGAAACAGCAAATAGTGCCCATTTAATTTTATCCTTAACGAAAAACATACCCAACACGAATAATAAAAAAATACTGGCTCCAAAATAAAATGCACCACCCGAGGAATTCTGTTCTCCCCAATAGGAAGCCTGTTGTGCTACGGTATTCTTATTGTTTGGACTAACATTCTCCATTATTCCTTTGTTATTACCTAACAGTCCCATTTCCCCACCTTTAATATTGGGAATTACTAAAGACCAAACTTCTCCAAATCCAAGGCTATATTCTTTTATATAATCACTGTCTAAAGCATTATTTTGGATTTTATTGTCTGCTTTATTATCAGATGAAATAGTTAGTTCAGATTTTCCACGTGTGGTATATTTACCATATTCATAGGTCACTATCAAGTTTGAAATGCTTGGTAAAGCACCTAATATACCAGCTAATAATAAAATTGAAGAAATTTTTAAAAATTTGGGCAACAATCTATTTTTGAAAAAACTATAAAATTCTACAAGAAGAATTGCTATAATAATGTATAACAAATAATAGGTCATTTGTAGATGGTTGGCTGTTAAATGTAAACATACAAAAACACTAAGTAAAGAGCTCCCAATTAAGTAGTTTTTTCTATAAGCGTAAATTATACTCCCTATTAAAGGAGGAATAAAAGAGATAGCGTGTACTTTTGAATTATGCCCTGTTTCAAGATATAAAATATTTAATGATGATAATCCAAATGCCACTGCGCCAAGGATTGCTAGCCAAGGATTGACATTAAAACATAAAAGTAAAATGTAAAAACCTATCATTAAAAAAAACATATATCCAATTGGTCTGGGGATTATTTCTAAAATTGAGTTTTTTATGGAATTAATTACATTAGAATTTTTTGTAGAAATTTGATATGCAGGCATACCACCAAACGCTGAATTTGTCCATAATGGTTCAGAATGATATTGCTCTCTAAAGTCACTTATCTCTTTACTCATCCCAAGAGCATTGATATGGTCACTTTGATTTAACCGGTATCCATTTAATTGTGGAAAGAAATAAATTGCACTTATTATTATAAAAATAAAAATTGCTATGATATGTGGAATGTTTCTTTTAATAAAAGTTATTTCTGTTTTCATAAATATTTTTATTCAAATTATCTTCTACTTGAGCATTATCTCTAACTTAAAAATAAACACAACTCTTTAATTCTTATACTCCTATTATAATACATTTCTGTATCAAATTATTAGCTTGTTTTTAATTCAAAGACTAAAATTATACAAATAAAGTGAAAAGTCAATTTTAACAATTAGCAATTTTCAAACACCAGTTTGTTGGGTACAGGATTCAGCTTGCCTGCTGCAAGCAGGGATGCAGAAGTCAGGATGAAGATAAAAGATAAAAGTGAAAAGCAACAGTTGGCAGTAGCAGTAAGCAGGGACAAAGGTTAAAATTAGAAGTTTAAACTCAGTGAAACTCAGTACTTACTCCAAGAAACTCTGTGGTTAAAGTAAAATGTGTATACCCTATACCCTATGCTCTTAGCTTTTTACAAATTAAACAATTAGCAATAAGTATTAAATTATTATGGGTTCAAATCCCCCTTGCCTGTCATTTAACAGGCTTTCCCCCTTTAAAAAAGGGGGAGTTATAAGAAATCGATATCAACTTGAATAATTTCTGATTGGCTGCCTGTTTTAACCTGAGGCCCCCAGCCCTGCGCGCCACATGTTACAAAGAAATGGGTGTTTTCAATTTTTTTGTATCCCCAACTTATATCGTAAATCCATTCGGTAATAAAATTTAAAGGGAATAACTGTCCGTGATGTGTATGTCCTGAAAATTGAACATCAATAGTGCTGTTGTATGAATTTTCGAGATTGTAAGGTTGGTGATCGAGTAAAAAAACCGGTAA
>MENE01000035.1:15823-21793 GCA_001769005.1 Bacteroidetes bacterium GWA2_31_9b
CGTATTTTGAATCAATCTTTCGTAACTGTTCTTCGAAAAATACCATTTTAGCATTCGACTTATCCGATTCAACAATATCACCTGCCAATAAAACGATATCGGGATGTATGGAGTTTATTTTTTCAATAAATTGTGTGATAAAATCGGTATCTGTTATTTCACTGAAATGAAAATCGGCTGCCATAGCAATTCGTACATGTTCCATTTTTGTTGCTCTCTTTTCTACTCCAATCGTGTATTTCTGTATCTGGGTATGATTAAAGTTATAAACTCCTTTAATTACAATTCCACTTGTTGTTAGCAGAATAACTCCGAACAGTATCAATCTGAACTTTTGGCTTGTTAAAACATGCATAGGAATAAGTTTTACGAACCTATTTAGCAGAAGTACACCATCAACAATAATATACAGCAGAAAACAATAAAGCATTACAGGCAAATAATAATAACCTACTAGTAATGCGTATTCAACAAAAGTATATGCAGGAAAATGATGTATTATTTCGGTTACCGGGAATAGTGCAACCAAAACAATGAAAGTAAATGTAAAAATCTGACTGCTTCGTTTTGAAACGAATATCGGTTTTACCCGATTATGCAGGTAAATATTCGGCAATACATAGATTGCTAAAAACACAAACCAGAATGGACCTACAACAAAAAGAAAGAATGTAATAGTAAGGCCAAGAAGTATAAAAGGTATTGTATGTATAAATGAGTAAGTATTGCTGTTTGTAAGCGAAAACTTATCAATCAGAGTTGCATTAGTACGTTTAATTTTAAATGAAAACAGAAATGCAACCAAAGCCTGTAAAAAAATAAACAGTGATAGTAGAATCACATATCCTAACAAGCTGTTTGTTTTAAAAATATCTGTAGGAATAATCACTGTTTCTGAAATGATAACTGTACAAATATAAATTACTAGTGCTAACATGTAGCCCAGAAATTTGGTCAGCAAGGATGCTTTCTTTTGTCCAGAGTTTTTATAATTTCTCGCAAGAAGATATGATGCAGCTATAGGTCCGGCAATCGTTGTAGTTATATTTATTTGAGTGGTTGAAAAAATCTTCATTATCAATTATTATTAGAAGTCAGAATTCAGAAGTCAGAATACAGTTACAGTTTAGCAATTTAGCAATAATTCAGAAAGCAATTTCACGAAATATAGCTCTTGGCTCTACGCTCTTCGCTTTTTACAAATTAGCACATTAAACAAATATGAGCTAGGAGCATATTAAAAAAGATAAAAGAATAAAGTTTAAAGATAAAAACTAAAACATTCCGTTTTCATTTACACAATCTTTAGGAAATTCTTGTCCGAAATCCCAAAGTTCAACAATTTTATCGGCTTCGAAACGAAAAATATGAATAACAGCCATATCAATACCGAACTGTTCTTGTGTAATGCGAGAATGAGCAGCAACAAGATCACCATCGTGAAGAATGCGCTGAATTTCAAATATTTTGTTAGGAACCTCTTCTGCAGATTCTTCCATTGCTGTTATTATGGTTTCTGTATCTCCCTTAAAATATGCATTGTGATGTTTAAATGATTTTCCTACATATAAATTAAATGCTTCGCGAGATTTTCCCTGTACAGCAAGCATTAAAAAGTTACTTGCGATTTCTTTCTTTGTTAACATATATCTTCGGTTATTATATTGAAATGATAATCAATTTAATTATAACAATAAAACAAAAAAACGTAAATAAAGATTAATAATTATTTAGTTCTTCCTTTCACAATCTTGTTATATTCTTCGTCGACAGGTTCCCACAATTCAATTTTATTGTCTTCAATATCCATAATATGAACAAATTTCCCATAGTCGTATGATTCTATTTCATCTAAAACTATTACACCTTCTTTTTTAAGTTCTTCAACAAGTAAAACCAGATTTTCGACCCTATAATTAATCATAAAATCTTTTGTGGATGGCTCAAAATACTTTGTTTTTTCGTTAAAAGGACTCCATTGCGTAAATCCGTATTTTGATGAATCGGCACCTTCGCGCCACTCAAAACTTGTTCCGTAATCATCGGTATCTAAACCCAAATGAGTTTTATACCACTCTTTTATTTTAATAGGATCTTTACATTTAAAAAAGATGCCCCCAATACCTGTTACTTTTTTCATTTTTGTAATGTCGTTCGTTTGATTAACAATTATAGTCTTAAAAGTAAAGCCTAAGCCGAATGATACGGCCAGAGCTAAAAAGATTATTGTAATTTTTTTCATGTTGATTTTGTTTTATTTCATTAAAAATCATCTATTATTCAATGGGTATTGGCAAATGATGTTGTCTCAGGAATGAAAGTTTATCCCAATATCCGCGTTGCAATTTTATTTTTCCATTTATAACATAAAAAAAACCACAACCTCTTAAACCAAGCGGATCTTTCCATTCTAATATCGCCCATTCTCCATCTTCGAATATATTCTCAACAATACATTCCATATCAGCCATAGCAAATTCTCTTTCGAACATTTCTTTAATCGAGGTTTTTCCATTTATTGGTTCATTTGCTACCTGATGATTTATGGCATCATCGTGGTAAAGCTCCGCCAATCCTACAGTATCTTTTTTATTGAATAAATCAACGAACTTGTGTACAGTTTCTTTTGGTGTCATAATTTATTTTCTTAGTTTTTAACTCTACGAAAAGTGGAACCAATATTTTACTTTACAATACATAACAATATAACAAGGAGTACAAACCCAATACTCCACATCATTTTTTCATTCATAACATTTTATTTCTTTACTAATTATTTTTCAGAAAACAAATTATTTGAATAACGAAGCGATTTTAGAAAAACCTTCTTTAAATGAATCTGATGCAGATGAGAATGCAGTTTTAACTTCTTCCCAATTTTCTTCTGTTGAATTCACTAGCTTTTCGTACTTTTCTGCTAATTCTGTTTTTTTCAACATTAGTTCAGCATTTTTTTTTTCATATTCAGCTTTTGCTGTACCAACTGCTTTGTCTTTTTTTGCTTCAAACTCATCAATTTTAGCAAAGATATCATCTATACTTTGCTTTGCTTTATTTTTAAAATTTTCTTTGTCCATTTCTTTATTTATTTAAGTTAATAATATCTATTCGTAAGGATTTACAATTTTATCTCTAAAAATTTGTTGTGAGTAAAATTAATAAAAAATACTCTTATTTTTTATTAATGAAATTGTTGAATTTATGGGTTTGCTTTCGTGTATTTCATCCGTTAGAAAATACTGAGCTAGCTGGCATGTATATGAAAACTGATTTAAACCTTTACCTTTGCCAACAAATTAATTGGTTACAATTCTAATTCTGTGGGAAAAGAAATTGAAATTTTAGCACCCGGTGGTGATATTGATTCCATAAAAGCTGCAATTCTTGCCGGAGCAAATGCAGTTTATTGTGGTTTAAATAAATTTAATGCCAGAAATAGTGCCGCAAATATAAGTTTTGACGAGTTGCAAGGCGTTTTAAGGCTTGCTCATAAAAATAACTGCCAAGTATTCCTAACCTTGAATATCATTTTTGTTGAAAGTGAAATACCTGCTCTTTTCTCCTTATTAAATAAATTAGTTAATACCAGTATAGATGGAATTATTGTTCAGGATTTAGGATTGCTTTATCTCTTAACAAAATATTTCAAAGGTTTTAACATTCATGCTTCCACCCAACTTACTACACATAACGAAGGTCAGATTCAGTTTTTAAGTAAGCTGAATGCTTCTCGTGTTAACTTATCGAGAGAATTGAATCTTGATGAGATAAAATCATTAACCACCGTTGCACATAAAAATAATTTACGAACTGAAGTATTTGTTCATGGCTCCTACTGTATATCATTTTCAGGCATTTGTTATATGAGTTCGGTACAGGGTGGAAACTCCGGAAACCGGGGCCGATGCAGTCAACCATGCAGAGATAAATATAAAACTACTGCTGCGGGTAAAGATTATCCACTCAACATGAAAGACAATTCAGCATTTTTTGATCTTAAAGAATTGTCGGATGCTGAAGTTGATTCTATAAAGATTGAAGGACGAATAAAGAAATCTGATTATGTTTATACAGTTGTAACCGCTTTTAGGAAGCAACTCCAAAGCTTATATAAACTGAACACACTCAACACTGACAATACAGAATTGTATAAAGTCTTTAACCGTGATTTTTCAAATTCATTTTTAAAGGGAGATATTCGTAAAGATATGTTTATTGATAATCCACGCGATCATTCCATAAAACGTTTATCTGAAATAAACGACTATTCTTCTGAGAGTGAAATGGAAAAAGATCATCTGGCACTTTACAATGAAAAAGAAAACAGCAAGTCTGCAATAGTGAAAAAAATATACCAATTAAGTATTGAAAAAGCTCCATTGATAATAAGCATATCGGGTGAATGTGGAACAGCGTTAAAAGTATCAGTAAATACACCTGAAACATCATTTGATGTATTTTCTGAAAGCAAGCTTGAAAATTTTGGTACTCAAGCTTTAAATTACGACATGATATTCAAAAGGTTGAAAGCAATAAATGATACTGAATATTTCATTCAACAAATCGATATCGAAAATCTTCAAACGAATGTTTATCTCGCATTTAATGAGCTTACATCAATAAAAAAGAAAATCTTATTTATCCTGAATAATTCAAAAGAATTTGTTGACCCAATTGATGTTCCTGTTTTGCAGAAACAAAGTAAAGAGAAAATTAAATCCACTCTTGCTATATTGATATCATCTCAAAAAGATATATCACTTTGCGATGTAACCGATGCAGCTATTTATTTCCAACTTCCAAATTGTTTAAAAAATAACTGTACAGATTTTATTGATCTTTTTACAAAAAACAAAAAGTTAATTCCCTGGTTTCCTTCTGTAATTATTGGAGAAGAATATACTGCTGCTGTAAATTTTTTGCATCAGGTAAAACCAAAACTTATTGTAACAAACAATACCGGAATAGCTTATGAAGCATATAAATGCGGGATTGATTGGATCGCAGGGCCCTATCTCAATATAGTAAACTCATACAGTCTGTTAACATTAAAAGAAAACTTTAACTGTACCGGCTCATTTATTTCGAACGAAATTAATAAAGACCAGATACAGCGTATTAAAAAACCTGAGAATTTTAATCTGTATTTTAGCATCTTTCATCCTATTTTATTAATGACCAGCAGGCAATGCCTCTTTCATCAGGTAGCAGGATGTAAAAAAGATAGAATTGATGAGCACTGTATTCCGGATTGTGAAAAATCGGTTTTAATTACAAATTTGAAAAAGCACTCGTTCTTTATTGAAAAATCAAAAGGAAACTATCATTCAGTTTATAATGAAACAAATTTATTGAATACAGATATAGTAAAAGATATCCCAAATCTTTTTACCAGCCTTTTTATTGATTTAAGAGATATTAAAACTAAAACCAAAATAGATTTGGATAAATCAAAAATTATTATGCATTTTGAAAATCTGCTAAATGAAAATCCTAATTCTATTAAAGAACTTAAACAAATTATTCATCCAACATCAAACTCTCAATATAAAATAGGTATCTAAAATAAAAAACCGAACGTTTTATCCAATAATTTAATTAAATGATAAATGAGCATAATAAAATTTTTAATAGTACCCTGAATAATAACTTGATCTTTCTTTTTCTCTTCAATTAACTTTGATTTAAACAGTAAGAGTTATAGACACAGAATTTATTTTGGTATAAAGGAGAGAAAAACATAATTAATTTGTTTTTACTAACTTTGGTTTGAAACAATAAATAATTTGTATCTATTAATCAAAAACTTTGAAACCAACTAGTATTTTTTATTATGAACAAAAGTGAAAACGACTATTACAATCAAAAAATTGATAATGAACTAAAGAAAAAAGAATTAGAAAAAAAATATGGCTCTCATTTTAGCCACGTTAGCAACCTTCCAACAGAAATTGAAAATGAATGGCTAAA
>MENE01000035.1:21881-23556 GCA_001769005.1 Bacteroidetes bacterium GWA2_31_9b
TAGACATGTTATGTGAAGTTGAAGAAAAAGAAATCTACCGCTTTATTACGGAAGAGCTTTTTGTATATGAGATTGAAAATATTCGTATTAAAGGTATGAACACTTGTTTCATCTATGAAGATTTTCACCCCAATGCTCAGCTTGATATTGAACAAGCCTACGATTATTTCTTCAGAATGACAATGGCAAAAATGAAAAATATAGGTGGAGATGGTTATGATATGTTATATATCGACACAAAAAATTATTTTGATACCGATGGGAAAAAAGTTGAAGAAGATAAAGTGAAAAGCAACATAAATAATTTTCTTAACTCCTTCGATTACTTCAAAATCATATCAAATGAATTAGTGGAGATAAATATAAATAAAGACAAAACAGATGCACAATTAACCTGTAACATTCATTACAAGGGATGTTTTAAAAACAGTTCAGAGTTTATAACTTTTACAGGCAATGGGATTTTTAAGCTTAAACCCAACACCTATAGCGGATGGGACATTTACCATATAAATATACCAGGATTACAGATTTAGGTTTTAGATCTTTAAAGTCAACATTTTAAATGATGAATCAAATCAAATCGTTTAAGATAAAAGATGAATTTTAAGGTTGTTCAAGAAAAACAAATTATGGAAAAAGCTAAATTATTCAGATTACCCAGAAAGCTTAAAAAAAGATTAAAGAAAACAATATGGTTGTACCCTCCAGATAAAAATGGTGGTTCATTAATGGCTTGGCCAACACACTCACAAAAAGATTACGATGCTATTAAGCAAGGTATTGTAAGAGACATTATGGCAAATAGTACCAAAGAAAAACGAAAGCAGGAAAAGAAAATACTTAATAAAGAAATCATTATCTCAGATGAAAAACTTAAATCATATGTAGATAATCTATTTGATAAAGAATTCCAGTATTCTAGCTATTTAACCTTGATAGAAGCAAAAAATACTCCACTAGCAAAAGTGGCATATTATAATTTTATTAATGCCTATCACCTTGTTGAAAATGGAAAAGAATCTTACAAAACTATTTGTTTTATGTCGGTAGATCATGCAAAAGATTTATTAAAAAAGAAAAAAAAGAAAAAGAAATAAATGTTAGATATATTGGTAAATTTTCATAGAGAAGAAGAATTAAAATCAAACAGTTAGTGTACAACTTATATACTTGCTAACAAATTATTTTTTCTTCATCTCTTATGAAGATTATTTTAATTTTAATAGTTTCAAAATTGATTTTTATACCTTTTCGGGTATAAAAACAAGTATTTCTTATGAAATTATATCAGATCGGGTATATTTTTCAAAGAAGTAACAAAATTTGTGGCGTGAGATTTGAGATTTGATTTTACATCTCATAACTCTATTTCAAAGTATAATAGGTTTTTTCAATAGAGCCTTTTTTTGCTATTTTTGGATAAAGTTCTTTTTTAACATATATCAAATTAGGCTCTTTTTCAAGTAACTTATTTAAAGTTGCTAAAGCCTTGTCGTTTTCACCTTTTTTATCGTAAGAAATAGCTAACCAAACCATTGCATTAATATATTGCCAGTTATTTTTATCTTGTTTTTTAATTTCAATTTGGTTAATCGCTTTCTTGTAATAAAGAATTGCTTCTTCAATATTTCCACCTAAAAGTATTGGTGTGTGATATTTATAATTTCCCATT
>MENE01000035.1:23583-23761 GCA_001769005.1 Bacteroidetes bacterium GWA2_31_9b
TTGAGTTCTGAAGCTTTTTCCATATAATTTTTGCCTTTTGGTCCGTTATATATAACCAGATTTGGATAAAGAATAATTTTAAATCCATATATTCCAGCTAGTAAAGCATAAGCATCTGCCCACTCAGGATTTTGTTCTAATAATTTTGTAATATTTTTTTCTGCTTCAGGTAATATCT
>MENE01000036.1 GCA_001769005.1 Bacteroidetes bacterium GWA2_31_9b
TACGTGGTTCTATTCCAAACGTTCGATGTTTCTCTACACGCTGAATTAATTTACTTATTGGATTGTAATGAGCCAAAACAGATGATTTTTGTCCTTTAAATATAAAATACTGATGAGCTAAGGGTTTAATTTTAAATTGATCAATAGATATTCCTTCAAATGAATCGTACAATTTCGAGATTAATGCATCATCAACGTTATCAATTGTTTCAATATCTTTATTTAATTGTTCAAGATCGGTTATTTTATCAGACGTATAATCTTGAGCCATAATTCCCAACGATTTTGCTTTCATTCGCAGGTTTATGTCTTTGCTAACAAGAATTACCTCTAGGGGTTTTTTCTTTTCACTTACATATTCTGCAATAGCTAATATTCTATGATCGGGTGTAGATTCAGGAAAAGATGCTCTAAGTTGATCTGAAAAGGGTTTTCCTGTTTCAATAGATAATTTGCCCAGATCTTTACCAAGCGATTTACCACCATTAAATAATGTATCACCTGAAAGTTTATCGAGTTCACGGGTAAATTCACGAGCATGATAATTAATTAATTCATTTCCTTTTTTTAAGTAGTCAAGTTCTTCCAATACTACAATTGGTAATACAATATCGTTTTCCTGAAAGTTATATAAGCAAGTATAATCGTGTAAAATAACATTGGTATCAATTACGAAGACTTTTTTATTTTTTTTCATTTTAGTATATTTTTAGGTATTAATTGTATTAACTAAATTCGTACTAATTTAATTAAATAATTTATCAATTAAGATCAATAAAAAACTATTTTATCATGGAAATTATTGAAGGAATCATAACTCGAAGAAGCATAAGAAAATACACCGATAAAAAAATTAGTGATTATCAAATAAACACGTTATTAAAATCGGGAATGTATGCTCCTTCAGCCAACAACAAACAGCCCTGGCATTTTATTGTTATAAATGATCGCAAAATTTTATCTAAAATTACTGATTTTCACCCTTATGCCAAAATGCTTATCGAAGCTCAGTTGGCAATTCTTGTTTGTGGTGATGAACTACTCGAAAATGGTTCAGGTTATTGGATTGTTGATTGTTCTGCTGCAACTCAGAATATTTTGTTGGCAGCCCACGCATTAGGACTAGGAGCCGTTTGGTTAGGATTGCACCCACGTAAAGATCGTAAACAGGTAATAAGAGAGATATTTAATTTGCCACAAAATATTCTGCCATTATCGTTAATTTCAATAGGCTATCCTAATGAAAGCAAAGAAATACCAGAACGTTTTAAACCCGAAAGAATACATTATAACAAATGGTAATTCGAATCAATTTGTGTTAATTTGTTCAAAATTTCATTCAAGATGAACTATCAAGAAACACTCGATTGGCTTTTTAGTCAGCTCCCCATGTATCAACGAATTGGACAAGCTGCTTATAAAGCAAATTTGGATAATACTCTCGAACTGGATTCCTATTTTAAAAATCCACATACATATTTTAAAACTATACATGTTGCAGGAACAAACGGTAAAGGGTCAGTTTCACATATGTTGGCTTCTGTTTTGCAAGCATCCGGATATAAAGTTGGATTGTACACATCGCCCCATTTGAAAGATTTTCGCGAACGAATAAAAATTAACGGGCAAATGATTCCTGAGATTGATGTGATAGATTTTGTTACTAAACACAAAAAAAAGTTTGAACTGGTACAACCATCTTTTTTTGAAATGACCGTTGCTTTAGCATTTGATTATTTTAGGAAAAACTCAATTGATATTGCTGTAGTTGAAGTAGGAATGGGAGGGAGGCTCGATTCTACAAATATTATCAATCCTGATTTATCTGTTATTACAAATATTGGTTTCGACCATACGGTGTTTTTAGGAGATACTTTATATAAAATTGCCGGAGAAAAAGCTGGAATAATTAAAGCAGGAGTGCCAGTTGTTATTGGTGAAACTCAACCCGAAACCGAACCTGTATTTCGTAAGGTAGCTTCGGAAAAAAAATCAAGAATCGAATTTGCTGATAGTAATTTTGAAGTGGATTATTCTATGCTGACATTCGATAACAAACAACTCTTCAATGTATTTAGAAATAGTTTTTTAACTTATCCGGAATTGACAATTGATTTAATGGGTGCATATCAAAGAAAGAATATTGTTACTGTATTACAATCTATTGAAATTTTAAAAGAGATAGATTATAATCTAAGAACAGAAAATATTTATAATGGACTGGAAAACGTTGTTAAAAATACAGGATTATTGGGTCGATGGCAGATATTGAGCAATCATCCATTAACAATTTGTGATACAGGGCATAATTTTGAAGGCATTTCTTATGTAATAGAACAAATTAGAAATACTCCTCATAAAAATCTACATTTTGTTTTTGGCGTTGTTGAAGATAAAAATATAGATAAGATTTTAGAAATTCTGCCAAAAGATGCAACATATTACTTCACACAGGCATCAATTCCAAGAGCATTGAACCATGAAATTTTAAAACAAAAAGCCCAAAAAGCGAATTTAAATGGTAATTCTTTTCCAACAGTTCAGTTAGCAATAGAAAATGCAAAAAAAAATGCAGAATTTAACGATTTGATTTTCATAGGCGGAAGCACTTTTGTTGTAGCAGATGCACTTTAAATTATTAGGTTATCCTGAAAAATATAAAGTGATCCAAAAAAAGTAGGTAATAAAAAAATTAGGTAATAAAAAAAGCAGCCATTTTATTGACTGCTTTGAGTTGTGGGAGATACTGGGTTCGAACCAGTGACCCCCTGCTTGTAAGGCAGGTGCTCTGAACCAGCTGAGCTAATCTCCCAATATATTTCAGAACTTTTTACTTTAAAAGTGTTGCAAATATAATGCTCTTTTTTGATCTGCAAAAATATTTCACATTTTTTTTATAATGATTTTTGTCCTAAAATCAATATTCCTGTTAACTTGATAATTAGTAAGAAATTAGAAAATGAATTAGTCAATTTTTTATTAGATTTTATTCATTTGATGTTATTAATCCAAAAAAATATTAACTTACAACATATAATAAAAATATGAAACGATATAAAATTCTATATATTGATGATCAGAAAATAAACTTACTTTTATTTACTGAAGTATTTAAAGATGAGTATTTTATTTTTGAAGCTACATCAGGTGCTGAAGGTTTGGAAATTTTAAAATCGGAACATGTTGATTTAATAATTTCTGATCAGGCAATGCCACAAATGACAGGAGTTGAATTCTTTGAAAAAGCATTACTAATTGATCCCGGACCAAATAGAATATTATTAACAGCATTTAAAGATTTAAATGCTTTAGCCGAAGCTATTAACAGGGCCAAAATATTCAGATATGTAAATAAACCTTGGAATAAAGTTGATTTACAAAACATTATGGATTCAGCTATTCAGGAATATCAGCTACGAATTAAAAATGAACAGCTAACCGAACGGTTAAAATTTCATACAACAAAATTAAGAGAATCAGTAAACTTAAAAAATCAATTGCTTGCCGATTTGGAAATATCAAAATCGGAACTTGAAGAAAGTGAAATGAAATTGAGAAGAATTATTGAACTTTCTCCATTACCAATTGCTATATCTGATTTAAACAATGTTAACTTAGTTTTAAACAACCAATTTATAGAAACATTTGGTTATACTTTAGAAGATATTCCTACAATTAACGAATGGTATATTAGAGCATATCCTGATATTGAATATCGCGAAAACCATATAAGTTTATGGAAAAATCAAATGGCATTATTAATAAAAAATAAAAAGGTAATTGAAGCTTTGGAATCAATAGTTGTTTGTAAAAATGGTGATAAAAAAGCGATTCAAATTAAAGCTTCAATAATAGGTGAAAATCAGGTTGCAATTTTTAATGATTTAACAAAAATTCGTCACCTCGAAGAAGATATTTCCTTTCGTATTATTATGGAAGAAGAAATTATGCGAGCAAAGGTTGCAGCAGAATCGGCAAATAAAGCTAAAAGTGAATTTATTGCCAGCATGAGCCATGAAATTCGTACTCCAATGAATGCAATTTTGGGTTATGCCGAAGTATTAAGTAATGAGTTAAAAGAACCAATTCAGATGGATTATGTTAAATCCATTCAATCGAGCGGAAAAACGCTGCTTAGTCTTATAAATGATATTTTAGATTTCTCAAGAATTGAAGCCGGTAAAATAGAATTGCATAAAGATGCAGTAAATATTAGAAACCTGATACAGGATATAGCCGATATTTTTAAATTTAAAATCAAAGAAAAAAAACTGGAATTTATTACCCATGTTTGCATCGACTTACCTAAGTTTTTTATTGTCGATGAGCTTAGAGTAAAGCAAATTCTTATGAATTTAGTAAGTAATTCTCTGAAATTTACTCATCAGGGCTTTATTAAAATTAATGTTGATATAAGTAATAGTAATAATAATTATGTAGATTTAATTATTAGTGTTGAAGATTCTGGAATCGGCATTGCAAAAGACCAACAAGAAAAAGTTTTTCGTGTTTTTGAACAAACCGAAGGTCAAGACAGCAAGAAATATGGAGGTACAGGCTTAGGACTTGCTATTACCAGCAATCTTGCAAAAATTATGAATGGTGATATTTCGCTTACGAGTGAAATAGGTAAAGGGAGTAAGTTTATTGTTAAATTAGAAAATGTTGAAACTACCAACAGTGAAATCCAAGGAAAATCGAATACAGAATTATTAAAAGAAATAACTTTTACAGATAAAGTAAAAATTCTAATTGTTGATGATCTTGAAGAAAACAGGAAAATTATTAGGTTAAATTTGGTTAAATTTAATTTCGAAATTTTTGAGGCGGCTAATGGTTATGAAGCATTAGATATTTTTAAGAAAAATACTCCTGACCTCGTATTTATGGATTTATTAATGCCCGAACTTGATGGTTACGAAACTTTCAAAAAAATACAACAAAATTCTGAATGGGAAAAAATACCGGTAATTGCTATTACTGCTTACACCTTAAATAACGAAAAAGAACAAGTATTAAATATGGGTTTTGCAGGGTATTTAAGCAAACCTATAAATTTCCCGAACTTAAAATCAATGTTAATAAAGTATTTGAGTTATAAAATAAAAGATAAAGCTCCTGAAACAAAAGATTCTAATGAGGAATTATTACAAATAAAACCTGAAAAATTAACAGAAATAATTGCCGATATTGATATAAAAATTATTCCTCTAATTAGTCAGCTTGAAACTATAAGGCCTAAAAGGATTGTGTCAGAATTAGGTCAAGAGCTTAAACAAATTGGCGAAAAATATAATTATACAGTTTTAATTACTTATGGGAATGATATTTTAAATGCTGTAAAATCGTTTAATGTTGAAAAGGAAAAAGATATTATTGAAAAATTTAAAATCCTTTATAAAAATCTTAAAACATAATAATTTAACTTTAAATAAATTAATAGCGTATCATAAACCTTGGAACAAAAGATTTAAGAAATGGAAGATAAAAAATTTAAAATATTAATTGTTGATGATAATCCCCAAAATTTACAGGTATTAGGGAATTTGTTAGAAAAGAATAATTATATAGTAGAATCTGCCCAGAGCGGAAAAGATGCATTGGAATGGGTAAAATCGTATGCATTTGATTTAATACTACTCGATGTTATGATGCCTGAAATGGATGGATTTGAAGTTTGTGAAATAATCAGGAAAAATGTTGATTATAATGATGTTCCAATTATTTTTTTAACTGCTAAAACCGACAAATTAAGTACAGTTAAAGGATTTGAGCTTAATGCACAAGATTATATTAGCAAACCATTCGATTCGGCAGAATTAACATCAAGAATTAGAACTCAACTTGAACTTAAAGATAGTAAAGACAAATTAAAAGATGTAAATAAGTGGCTTGAACAAAAAGTGGATGAAAAAACTCATGAACTCAAAGAATCGAATATCAAGTTAACCGAAACTTTATCGGAACTTCAGAAACTAGATAAAATGAAAACATATTTTTTACATCTTACAAGTAATGAAATAAGAACACCATTAACAGGTATTGTTGGTACATTGCATCTTATAAAAAATCAGGAAGCAGCATCAACATTAAAAGATTTAATTGAATTATTGGAGAAATCTGTTTTGCGCCTCGAAAATTTTGCAAAAAAAGCAATTCTTACTACAGAGCTTAGTTCTAAAAGCTATAATTTGAATATAAAACCAGTAAATATTTCTGAACTAATACAATTTTGTATTTTAGAACAAACCGATACTATTATTAGTAAACAAATACAAATTAATGAAAATTACGAAACTGAAAGTATTGTTAATTGCGACAAGGATTTAGTTTTTAAGATGTTTAGTTATATTATTGATAATGCAATTTCACATACAATTAAAAATAAAATTGATATACGAATTACTAAACAAAATAACAGTATACATTGTAGTTTTACCGATTATGGAATCGGATTTAATGAAGAAACCCTTAATTCGTTATATTCTCCCTATAACATTAATGATAAAGATTTTCAAAAAGTAAGTGAAATGAGCATGTACATTTTAAAACTAATTATGGAAAATCTAAATGGCGACGTTTCGATTTACAATAAAGAAAACGAAGGTGGATGTGTTGAACTAATTTTTAATATTTAAATTATTATGGTTGTTTGCTTATACTCATAATAAAAGTAATTGATTTTCAATTAATTTAATATAATTATGACAGACATAAAAAGGGCATTTCATAAAGTATAAATAAAAAAACAAAAGTGTAATAAAAATTTTCAAATGTTTTGTTAGTTATTTGTTTTTGAAAGTAAATTTAAAACCCGATGAATAAAGTTTTACTCGATTATTTAATGCGTCTTTTTGCAATTCTTTCAACATCTTATCCATCGGTATTTATCGATAATATAAAACAGTTTATTCGATTATTCTTAATTAACGATTTTCCTTCTGATGTTTTAAATAAATATATCCTCATATTCGATGATTATGTTGCGAAGTACAATGAAGAAAGCAAATCAGCAAACAAAATTATTTTTCTTGAAAGTGAAATACGTGAAATTGTAAAACAAATAAACAAAGAAATCCCAAAAAAATTAAGGATACTTATTCTAATTCGTTTAATACTATTCGAAAAGTTTATTACAAAATATACTACAACAAATAAACAACAAGGGGAAATAGCTATTCGAGAAATAGTAAATATGATTTCTGGATTTTTAAAAATTCCTGAAGTTGATTATTTCAATATTAATTCGTTTATATTCGAAAAGCCTTTTGAATTAAGTAATAAACAAGATTTACTAATTGTAGGTGGTAAGAAAATAATATCTACAAATATTCCATTTATAGAACATGAAAATTTACAAGGGCAATTTTATTTTTTACGCATACCAAGTGTTAATATTATTCTTTTTTATTACAAAGGGTCAGCCCATTTCCAATTAAACAATCAGGTAATTTTTAGCGAAAACATTTACCCATTTTTAAACGGTTCGTCAATAAATGGCGATACAATAGAGCCAATATATTACAACAAGGTATTGCATAAGTACCTTTCCGATCAGGTTCAACCATTTCAATTATGTGTCGAAAATCTTCATTTTCAGTTTAAAAATAGTAACAACGGCATTCATGATCTTACATTCGCGCTCAATGCAGGGCAAATGATGGGGATAATTGGTAAAAGTGGTGTAGGAAAATCTACATTATTAAATTTACTAAATGGAACAATTTCTCCACAAAATGGTAGTATTCGGATAAATCAATATCAACTTAAAGAAAACGATTCAAAACTAGAAGGTTTAATAGGATATATACCTCAAGACGACTTACTTGTTGAGGATTTAACAGTATTTGAAAATCTATTTCTTAATTCAAAGTTATGTTTAGGAAATTTAAGTACTTCAGAAATCACAGAAAAGGTTTATAACTTATTAATAGAATTAGATTTATTTGAGATTTGTAACCTGAAAGTAGGTTCACCATTAAATAAATTTATAAGTGGAGGTCAACGTAAGCGTTTAAACATTGCATTAGAGCTTATTCGTGAACCATGGATATTATATGCAGATGAACCAACTTCCGGTTTATCATCAACAGATGCCGATGATATAATGAGGCTTTTTGTTGAGCAAACCATAAAAGGACGAATTGTGGTTATGAATATTCATCAGCCATCTTCTGAGAACTTTAAGCTTTTTGATCAGATTCTTGTTCTCGATTACGAAGGACATCCGGTATATTTTGGTAATCCTGTTAATTCAATAAACTATTTCAATACGAAAACGGGGAGTTTTATTCGCTCATCGGATAGTTGCAATAAATGTGGAAATATAAATCATGAAGCCATTTTTAGGATTTTAGGCGAAAAGAAAATTGATGAATTTGGGAATCGAATTGAAGAACGAAAAATATCGCACAAGCAATGGCATCAGTTTTTTCTAGAAACAGTAAGAAAGAAAGATGTTTCTAATTCCGAAAAACAAACCTTACCCAAGATTCAATTTAGTAAACCGGGGAAATTGAATCAATTTCTAATTTTTAGTAAAAGAAATATACTTAGCAAACTGGCAAATAAGCAATATATTTTATTAGCCATGCTTGTATCGCCAATACTGGCGCTGATGCTTTCTTTGCTTTGTAGATCGGGAACCGATCCAAATTCATTATCGGAAACATATATATTTGCTTTTAACGAAAATATTCCTTCGTATTTATTCATGAGTGTTATTGTTGCACTTTTTGTTGGTCTTATTATTAGTGCCGAAGAAATATACAAAGACCGGAATATTTTAAAACGAGAAACATTCTTAAAACTAAACAGAAATAGCTATCTGTATTCAAAAATCAGTTTTCTGATTTTTTTAAGCCTAATTCAAACTCTATTATATGTTATTATAGGAAACCTTGTGCTCGAAATAAAGGGAATGTTCTTTATTTACTGGTTAATACTATTTTCAACATCGTGTTTTGCAAATGCAATGGGATTATTCATTTCATCAATATTTAATTCAGTTGTTGTAATCTATATTTTAGTTCCAATATTAATAGTACCACAATTATTATTAAGTGGAATAGTAGTACAGTACGATAAATTAAATAAATATGTTGTTTCACAAAATTATGTTCCCCCGGTTGGTGATTTAATGGCATCACGATGGGCTTACGAAGCACTTGTTGTTTCACAATTTAGATTCAATGCATACCAAAAAAACTACTTCGAAATAGAAAAACGTGAAAGCAATGTAAAATTCAATTTAATATTTGTTATTCCTGAACTTAAAACTGCATTAAATAATATTCGTGAATCTGATAATATCAGCAATTTAAATAAAAATAATATTGAACTTCTTAAAAACGAAATTTATAAACTGAATAAAAATATAAATATAAATATCAAAGGTTTAAATAATGATAATTTTGATAAACAGACATGGAATGAAATTAATACATACTTAAATTCATTAAAAAATAAGTATCAAATTGATATAAATAAATGCAGTTTAGAAAAAGATGATATTACACATAAATTGTTAAATAAATATAATAATAATAATCAGGCTTTTACCGATTATAAAAATAAATATCACAATAAGAATATAGCCGATATCGTATTAAATAGAAATAATTTTGAAACATTTACTGTATATAAAAGTAAAATAGTTCGAAAAATTGAACCAATATATCAAATTCCTGATTCAAAAACTGGTAGATCTCAATTTTATGCATCATCAAAAATGATTGGAAATTTGGAAATGAATACTTTGATATTTAATTTTATAATTATATGGTTAATGACTTTGTTTACATTAATAATTTTAATAGTATTGTTTAAACGAAAAATTTTTTAATCCTAAGCACATGAGAACATCTTATTTATTTATTCTATTTTTTGGTTTAATAGTAACTATAAGCCAATGTAAATCAGACAAAACAAATGATAATGCAGTTACTGATACTGAATTTACCGATACTATTCAGCAAATGCAATTCTTACTTCCATCACCCGATGAAATGTTAAGTGAGATTTTTACTGATAAAATCGAATTAAATCCAGTGTATGTTAATCCACTTGAAAATGCTGAAAAATATATTGACACTCGTTATCAGGCATTAAATTTGGGAGTATATATTGCCGACTTTGCTTATATTAGTTTTACTGACAATATGCAAAAAGAAATAGAGTATCTGAATGTAATAAAAACTCTTTCAGAAAAAGTGAATTTGTTTGGTATTATGGATGAAAAATTACTTACCCGTATTCAATCAAATTTAACTTATAGTGACTCTTTGAAGCAAATATCACAGGAAATGTATTATGAACTTTCTGACGTTCTTGAAAATACAAATCGCAACAATATTTTTACATTAATATCTACCGGTACAATAGTTGAATCATTATATCTGGTATCTATGAATGTGAAAGACTACAATGAATTTGAAGATATTATTACTCGCATGTTTGAACAAAAATTTGTTTTCGAAAATTTTTATGATAATGCTATGGTTTTTAGTAATGATACTTATGTTAAAACAATATTGGTTCAACTAGATAGATTAAAACAAAGCTTTGAAGAATTGCAAAAGAGTGAAACTGAAACAAAAGTAACTAAAACTGAAGGTAATGATTTTAAAATTGAGGGTGGTGTTAAATTCATAATAACTGAAAATGCATTTAATAAATTTAAAGAAGATATTACATCTATCAGATCAGAAATAATAAATGCATCTAACAATTAAACCAATCAAATATGAAAACGATAAAATATAAAATACTAATCATTTTAATTGTAATTACCTCCTTTTTTTCTCAACAAGCATTTAGTCAGTTATGTGCAAATTATCATAAGTCAAAAGCGTGTGCACCAAGAGATATAAGAGGGTTTCAACCATACGGACAATCAAAAAGTGGAATGCTTGATATTAACAAGCCATTTGAATATAAAATGGTACTTTATGGTGAACGAGACTACATATTTACAATTTGCACAGAAACAG
>MENE01000037.1 GCA_001769005.1 Bacteroidetes bacterium GWA2_31_9b
AAAGTTTCACTGGTTGCATACGAAAGATTTGTAACAGCAGAAGATCAAGAAAAACAGGAAAGAGCATTAAATGATCATATAATGTCAATAAAGAATCACATAAAACAATTAAGTGAAAAAAAATATCAAGATTTAATTGATATTAATTCTTTAGACTTTGTTATGTTGTTTATGCCAATAGAACCATCATTCCTTATTGCAATTCAAAAGGATCCAGAATTATGGAACTATGCGTATGAGAAAGGAATAATACTGATAAGTCCAACAAATTTAATTGCGGTTCTAAAAATGGCTTCTAATTTTTGGGAACAGGATAAACAAAATAAAAATGTTATGGAAATTGCACGCCAAAGTGGAGCATTATATGATAAATTTGTTGGATTTGTGAGTGACCTAAAAGATATTGGAAATAAATTGGAAGCTACCAAGAAAGCCTATGATGGTGCAATGAATAAGATTAGTACTGGAAATGGAAATTTAATAATAAGTACTCAAAAAATTAAGGAGTTAGGCGCAAAAACCAAAAAAGATTTACCTAAGGAATTGATGGAAGAATAGTATGAATTACGAACTTGTCTGCCGAAGGCAGATTACGATTTTAATTATAAATAATGCCTGTAAAAGAAATTCTATTGTTAGGAAATCCTCTTTTAAGAGAGAAATCGAAAGATGTTGTTGACTTTGATTCTCAACTTAATACTATTATTGATGATTTGCGAGATACATTAATCGATTTTCAAAAGCGAAAAAAAATTGGTCGGGGCATTGCTGCTCCACAAATTGGGATTTTGAAAAAGATAATTTATATTCATCTCTCAAATAGGTCTTTTGCTCTAATAAATCCCGAGGTAATTGAAAAAAGTACTGAAACTTTCGAAGTGTGGGATAGTTGTTTTAGTTTCAATGTTGCTTTTTTTGTTCTTACAAAACGATATACTTCAATAACTGTAAAATATCAAAATCAAAAAGGCGAAATACTTACCGAAAAGTTTTCTGATGATCTTTCAGAATTAGTACAACACGAAATTGATCATTTACATGGAATTCTGGCTACTGATTATTTGGTTGAAAAAAATCAAATAATTATGCGCAAAGAATGGGAGAAAATCAAGAAATAATCAAATAAATCCTTTTTGAAGTTTATCAACTAATCTATTAATAATGAAACAATTGTTTTATTATTTCGTTTATAATTAATAGTCTCTTCTCATTTATAAAAAAAGTGATGTCTAAATATTTTATTTTCATTTTAATTGTGTTTATAGCTGGGTTTTTTATACCAGAACGTTTTGTTAATAACAGATATCATCCTGATAATGAAAATGTTGTTGTAGAAAATACTATATCTTCTTCGTGGAATAAAGAATTAACTGAAAAATATGGATTAGCTCCTGAGATAATCCAAATGGCTTTAAAAAATATTTCAGAACTAAAAGAAAAGAATTTGATTAAAAACAACTCAATACTTACAATTATTGATTTTAGTCGACCATCAACCGATAAACGATTATTTATTCTTGATTTGAAAAATGAAAAAGTTATTAAAAATACTTTAGTAGCTCATGGTGTGAATTCAGGAAATAATATGGCTGAATCATTTTCTAATAATCAACATTCTAATAAGAGCAGTTTAGGCTTTTATATTACAAAAGGAACATATTCTGGTAAACATGGATATTCTTTACGTATTGATGGAAAAAATATTGGATTAAATAATAATGCTCTTAAAAGAGATATAGTAATTCATGGAGCCGATTATGTAAGTGAAGATTTTATTAAAAAGAATGGAAGAATCGGTAGAAGTTTTGGATGTCCGGCAGTTCCAGTTGAAGAGAATCAGGAAATAATTGATTTAATAAAAAATGGTACTTGCCTGTATATTTATCATCCTGTTTTAAATCCTACTGATTAGTTTGATTTGTAAACATGGTTACAATATTTTGTTTATCCAGATTGTAAACATCATTGTAAAATTCCATATCTGAGTTTTCTTTTCCTGAACAAGTAATGTATTGAATGTAAATTGTAATTTTCTGTGTAAGATTTATTTCGTTATTTTCATTTGATGCAATAAGCTTCTTAATATTTAAAGAATTCTCAGTATAATATTTGTCGGTTAAATACTGAGCCAGTTTGTCAGGGTTTTCCAATCGAATACAACCATGAGAAAATGTTCTGTTTTTTTGTTTAAATAGCCCTCTTGATGGTGTATCATGCAAGTAAACACTTTGTTCGTTTGGGAAAATAAATTTTACTAATCCAAGTGCATTCGATGTGCTGTTTTTTTGGCGAATAAAGTATCTTGTTCCAAGAGGATCGCTACAGCTCCAATCTATTGTCGATACATCTATTGTTTCTTCTCTGTTATTTATTATGTAATATCCGTTTCTTTCAAGATAAGTTGAATCTTTACGAATTTTTTTAAGCATTTCGTTGTCGACAATACTTTTTGGAACTGTCCAGTAAGGATTTGTAACTACTTTCTCAATATTGCTCGATAATATTGGAGTTGGAGTGTCTTCTTTGCCTACAATAACATTAAATATTTCTTTTTCTTGTTTCGATTCAATTACATGCAATCTGAATTCAGGAATATTTACAAAAAGGTAATTTTCGTCATTATGTATTATGTTTCGTAAGCGGTTTAAGTTTAAGCAAGCTTGTAAATATTTGTATTCTAATAATGATATTAAAGTTCGATGACTAACATTATTTAAATTAGAATCTTTAGGTAAATGATACAACTCTTGCAATTTAAAAAGTGCTACAGAATTATTTTCTGTTGAGTCAATCTCCGATGTTTCAGTTATTCCTGCATAATATAATCCTTTAGCAAGTAATTTATCGTCGATAAATTTAGGTGTTGTAAATTTTATGGATAACTGAAGATCGATGAAACCAGGAAGTGAACTTATAATTTTTTGAAGTTGAACCAATTCGGGTTGCTGCGATAAAATCTCGTTTCTTAAGTTATTCTGATTTAATGCAAAATTCAATATTTCAGGTAAAGATTCATAATTTGATAAATCGGTAGTTAATGTATCTCGTTCAATTATTCCCTTATTGAGATAAATCATGAGCTTTAATGCAGAATATGTGGCTGTTAATTCAAGATTAATTCTTGAATTTTGTGATTTTGTATCTGTAAATTCAGTTGTTAATTGTTTTATTTTTTCATTTTCAAAATAATCTATTGGGAATCCAAAATATTTTGCACTATCAAGTAAGTTGGTTAAATATTTTAACTGAGTATTTGTTTCTTGTTCAGTTGTCCATGCAGGTTGAAAATCTCTCTGATTATAAAAACTAGTTACAAAATTATTTATTTGATTTTTAATTGTTTGTGAAGAATCTGAATCGCAACTTAAAACCAATGAATTTAAATTTGCTTTTAAATAAGCCTGAAAATCAATTAAAATAGATTTTGTTTCTGAATTTACTTTTAGCGAGGGATTTTGATAACTGCTTAAGATTACCAACAAAACAACGAAATAAAACTTTATTAGAACATGAATTAAGACTCTACCAACACTTTGTTTTGGTTTAAAATCAAATTCTAATATGATATTTTCTGCGTTCATTTTTCAATGTGTTTTCTATTTTCATATACGTGTGTTTTTGTAAAATGAAATTTATTTTAGATGAACGGCAAACTGCTTTTGACCAATAATGGTAATTTGGAAACTAAAAATAATTAGCTACGTAATACACAGAAAAACAGCATATTATAAAAGATGATGTAGATCATTTTTTGTAAATCGGAAAATAAAATAGGTTGAATAATTATACAACTTTAATGAATAAGTAAAGAGGTAAAAACAGATCTGTTTTTACCTCTTTTTATCCTTGATTATATGACTAAATTATTTGAATTAGCTTATTTGCTATTCGTAACGCAATGTATCTGCCGGATTAGTATTCGATGCTTTAATTGCCTGAAAACTTGTGGTTAACAATGCTATTGCTATAGATAAAACAGCAGCCAGAACAAAAACCCACCAGCTTAATTCGGTTTTGTAAGCATAATTTTGTAACCATTTGTTAATCAAAAACCAAGATACAGGAATAGCAATAACAATTGCAACAATAACTAGTTTTATAAAGTCTTTTGATAAAATATAAACTATCTCTGATGAGGTTGAACCCATTGCTTTTCGTATACCAATTTCTTTTGTACGTCTTTCTGTCATAAATGAAACTAGTCCGAATAAACCCAACGAAGCAATTATAATTGCAATTAGTGAAAAGTATTTAATCAAACTACCCATACGTTGTTCGGAATTGTACATTTGCTCATATTCATCATTTAAAAAGTGGTATTCAAATGGATATGAGGGCATCACAGAGCTCCAGGTATCTTTTAACTTATCAACTGTTTGCGCTACATTACCCGGTTTTATCCGCATGATTATTAATCGTACGTAATCGTCAAAACCAACAGCAATTGCAAGAGGTTCTATTTCTGAACGCATAGAATAAAAGTGGAAATTTTTCATTACACCAATAATTCTTCCTTTATTAATTCCCATAAATGAAAAACGCATGCCAATAGGATCGTCAACATTAATAATTTTTAGCATTTCCTCATTTATTAAAAATGCTCCTGTTGAGTCAGCAATACGGTCTGAAGGAAAATCTTTAGAAAAAGATCTTCCTTTAACAATAGGTATTTTTAATGTTTCAGTATAATCAAAATCAACAATACTCATGCTTACAAGAATAGTAAGGTTTGGATCTTTACCATCCCAGTCAGCACCACCCGAGTTACTCCCAATATTACTGGGTAAATGCGATGATGCTGTTACATTTTCTATCAAAGGATTTGCTTTAAATGCATCTTTGATAACTGAGTAGGATTTATTAATATCGCCAAACATCTGAATATAAATAACATGTTCCTTATCGTATCCAAGCTTTTGAGCTTGCATAAATTTGAGCTGTTTATATATAAAAATGGTACTAATAATCAGAATTATGGATAAAAAAAACTGAAATATTACCAAGAATTTTCTGAGATTTCCCTTTTTTGATGATTCGGTAAATCCACCCTTAAGAACTTTTACAGGATTAAATTTTGAAAGATATATTGCTGGATATATACCGGCAACAATCCCGGTAAAAAAGGTAATTAGTATTAAGCCTAAAATAAATTCAGAACTCTTAAAAAACTCAAACGAAATTTGTTTGCCGGAAAGTAAGTTGAATTTTGATAAGAGTAATGCTGTTATGAGTAAAGCAATAATTGCTGCAATAACTGTAGTCAGAACCGATTCGCCAAAAAACTGAAGTATTACATTTCCTCTGCTTGCCCCAGAAGTTTTTCGCATTCCAATTTCTTTAGCTCTTCTCGATGATCTGGCTGTTGATAGATTCATAAAGTTGATACAGGCAATTAATAATATAAAAAGCCCGATTGTCATAAAAATATATACAATCTGAATTTGTCCGGCCGAATGCCCATAACCGAAATACTGATGCAAATGCATATCACTTAATGATGAAAGCATAAAATTTGTTTTATAGTCGCTTTCTTTATAGCTTTCATCGAATTCAATATGACTTTTAACAACATCGGTTAATTTTCGATTAACTGGAATTGGATCAGTATTATATTTTAGCTTTACATAAGTAAAAATGGAATTATTTCCCCATTGTTCCTGATAAAAACCAATTGTTTTTGTAAAATCGAATGGTACAAAAAACCCAAAACGGATACTTGAGTTGGTAGGTATTTTTTTTAATACACCGGTAACTGTAAAATCAAATTGATTATCGATACGAATAATTTTTCCCAAAGGATTTTCGGAACCAAAATATTTCTCGGACATTTCCTTTGTTAAAACCAGACTCAAAGGTTTTGTTAAGGCTGTATTTGGATCGCCCGTTTCAAGATCAAAATTAAAAACCGAAAAAATCGTAGAATCAACAGCAACTATTCCTGATTCAAAGAAAGATTTTTCATCATATTTCAACAGTAAATTTCCAGTATAAGCAAATCGAATGGCATCTTCAATTTCAGGAATTTCCAGCTTCCAACCTTCGCCCGAAGGATAAGGTGTAACATTAACGTGATACGATTCACCATTGTAAAACTGATCTTGTTCAACGCGGTATATCTGATCAATTTGTGCATGGAATTTATCAAACGTTACCTCATCGTAAACCCACATAAAAATTAATAAAGCACAAGTTATTCCAAGTGCTAATCCGAAAATGTTAATAAAGGAAAAACCCTTATGCCTGGTAATATTTCGGAAGGCAATTTTAAGGTAATTCTGAATCATTTTTTTAGGTTTGATTTTTAGAAAGACGAATTAAATATTTGTTTGTTGCATTTTTACTTTTAAAATGATTTTTAAAGCTCTAATTTAATTGATATATTTGATTTTGAAGTTGATAATTTGAAATATTATGAATAAACAGACTTTTCGAATGTTCCTTTTATCTTTATTTCCTTTTTTATTTTTTAGTCAATGTTCCGTTTCTCATAAAGTAAAAAAGAATCCTGATGAATTAATTCATGGATATGTAGCTCCCGGATTTGAAGATGTGAAGAAAGAGTTTACCCGGAATTTTATTCAGCGTGGTGAAAATGGAGCAGCATTTTCAGTTTATTATAAAGGCGAAAAAGTGGTTGATTTGTGGGGAGGATATAAAGATGCTGTAACTAAAGAACCATGGGAAGAAGATACAAAAGTAATTGTATTTTCTACAACAAAGGGTTTGGCAGCTATTTGTCTGGCAATGGCTAATTCTAACGGATGGCTCGACTATAACGAAAAAGTATCAACATATTGGCCCGAGTTTGCTCAAAACGGTAAAGAAAACATTACTGTTCGTCAATTATTAGCTCATGAAGCTGGTTTGTGTTTAGTTGATGAATTATTTACAATCTCTGATTTAAAAGATTTTGATAAGATAGCAGGCATTATGGCTCGTCAGAAGCCCTTGTGGGAGCCCGGGTCACAACATGGTTATCATTTATCAACAATGGGAATGTATATGAACGAACTTATGCGGCGTGTCGATCCTCAGCATCGTAGTATTGGTGTATTCTTTTCTGAAGAGTTAGCCAAACCATTAAATCTGAATTTTTATATTGGTTTACCCGATTCAATTCCAGAGAAAGAGATCGCAAAGGTTTATTATCCATCTATTGGGCAGTTTGTTTTAAATATGAACAATATGCCCGAAAAAATGAGGAAAGATTTCAGAAATAAAAATTCCATTTTATCCCGATCATTTAAGATTCCTGAAAAATTCAGTCCCAATAGCAGGGCAACACAACGAGTAGAAATGCCGTCGGGTAATGGAATCGGCGATGCCCGTTCTATTGCCAAAGTTTATGGTCTATTTGCACAAGGAGCCAAGGAGCTGAATTTTAAGAATGAAACTTTCAATTTAATAAAGCAGGATGCGAAATTACCTCCTATGGGAGCTTATGATGTTGTTATGGGTTTAGATACATACTTTGCATATGGATTTCTGAAATCAGGTCCCGATTTTTTATATGGACCCAATCAACAGACTTTTGGAACACCCGGAGCAGGTGGATCGTATGGTTTTGCTGATCCTGAAAAGGAAATTGGTTATGCTTATATTATGACCAGGATGGGACTCTATCTGGTAAACGATCCTCGCGAAGTAGCTTTACGCGAAACAATGTATCGATGTATAGTTCAAATAGAGAATTCCCTAAAATAGATTTTATTTATTGTTTAAAATGTCGTGCATTGTATTTTTAAATCGAATATAATAAAATAAAATAGCAATTTGATACAGTTCAATGCATTTCATAAATAGGATTGCTGATTTGTATTATTTTATATTTTTAAATACCTTACTAAGTTTTAAATTCTACATGTTTCTAATCAAGTTAGCTTTAAAAGTTTACAATTCTTTAGTTGGGAAAGCTGATGGGTATAAATCTTAAAACGGAGAAAAATCATGAAGTTGCATGAATCAAAAAAACAAGATCAATTGGAAATTCTTATTATTGATAATGAACAAACAAATAGTGACATTTTAACAACTGCTCTAAAGGAACAGGGGTATTCTGTTAGATCGGTTACTAATGGAACTACTGCTTTACAATATTTAACTAAGAAATTACCTAACCTAATTTTACTTGAACTTAACTTGCCAGATATAAGTGGTTTTGAACTTTGTCACAACTTGAAATCAGACAAAAAGAGTTGCAATATACCAGTAATTTTTATAAGCGTTTCTAATAGCAAAGATGAAAAAATAAAAGCTTTTGAAGTTGGGGGAGTAGACTTTATAATTAAACCTTTCGAACCTGCAGAATTGTTTGCACGAATTAAAAGCCAATTGCAATTGCAATCATTGACCAAAAAGCTAGAACAAGAAATTACAGATTTAAAAAATAAACTAAAAGAAAGGGAAGCAAAATTCCATAATTTGATTGAAATAACAAGCGACTGGATTTGGGAAGTTAACACAGAAGGAGTTTATACTTTTTCTAATTCTAGAGTAAAAGAAATACTAGGATATACACCTAAACAAATTGTGGGAAAAACACCTTTTAATTTAATGCCAGAAGAGGAGGCAGAAAAATTGGCTGGTAAATTCTTAGAAATAATAAATTCAAAAAAGCCGTTTTTTAATCTAGAAAATATCAATTTACATAAAAATGGTAAGAAAGTGGTGCTTGAAACAAGTGGTGTTCCGTATTTTGATTATAACGGGAGTCTGATGGGCTATAGAGGTATAGACAGGGATATTACTAAAAGAAAAGAATCAGAAGAACAATTAAGACAAAAAGAGCATTATTATCGTTCTTTATTGTACAATATGCATGAAGATATTATTGTTATTGATTCTAACTACCAAATAACAGATGTAAATAATACCTTTTTAGTGACATCAGGTCACAAACGTGAAAAAGTTATAGGCAAACATTGTTATGAAATATCCCATGGATATAATGATCCATGTTATTTGCATGGTGAGGTATGTATGCTAAAGGAAGTATTTGAAACTGGCGAACCACGTAACTGTTATCATATTCATAAAACGATTAAAGATGTTGATGTGCATGTAGATATACTTTTATCTCCACTAAAAGATGATGAGGGAAATGTAACTCACATTATTGAAACAGTGCGTAACATTTCTGATGTCTTTGAAGCTCAGGAAGCATTGAAAAAAAGCGAAGAGGAATATCGTTCTTTATTTGAGAATACAACAATAGGTATTTACAGATCAACTCCTGAAGGAAAAGTTCTTATGGCAAACCCAGCTTTATTAATGATGATGGGATGTAATAATTTAAACGAATTTCAAAGAATAAGTCTTGTAACAGATTTTTATACTAAAAAATATCCAAGATCATATTTCAAAAAAAACCTGGAGCTTTATGGAGAAATTAATGGTTTGGAGTCAAAATGGAAAAAGAAAGATGGAAACGAAATTGATATTAGGCAAAGTGCAAAGATAGTTAGGGATAGCAATGGGATAGCAATGTATTATGAAGGTTGGGTTGAAGATATTACAGCACGAAAAAAGGCTGAAAAAGCACTTTTAGAAAGTGAAGAAAAATTCCGAAATTTATTTAACTCAAGTAGTGATGGAATTATTATTACAGATGAGAATTCCAATATTCTTGCTTTCAATGAAACTTTAATTAATTCGCTTGGTTTTAATGAGGAATATGTAAGAAACAAAAAAGCTACTGATTTTATTATGCCTGATCAGGTTGATAAAGTTAAGCAAAGAATAAAAACCTTGTATAATAATGAATCATTATTGCCTCTTGAGATTGACATTTATAATGCAGCTGGAATGCCTGTGTCTGTAGAAATTAATAGTAAAATAATTGAATATGAAAATAAGAGGTCTGTATTATCAATAATAAGAAATATTTCAGATAGAAAAGAAGCAGAAAGGAAAATTCTTAACGCTGTTATTGAAACTGAAGAACATGAAAGGGAAAAATTTGCAAAGGATCTTCATGATGGTATCGGACCATTATTATCTGCATCAAAAATATATTCAAAATCATTCCAATTATGTGAAAACGATGAAGAAAGAAGTCAAACAATTCAAAAGTTAGAAGAAACTATTGACGAGGCTATACAAAGTGTACAAGAAATTTCAAACAATCTTAGCCCTCATATACTAAAGAATTTTGGTTTAAAAGTTGCAATTGAGTCCTTTTTAAAAAAAATAACAGATGCTAGTTTAATTAAATTTACTATTGGTTCTAATTTTGAAAAAAGAGTTTCTGAAAATATTGAAATAATACTTTATAGGGTAACAGTAGAGTTGATTAATAATACAATAAAACATTCTAATGCTAATACAATTCAAATAAAACTTTTACAAAAAGAAAATAACCTATTTTTACATTATACCGATGATGGAATAGGATTTAATATTAATGAAACATTGAATAAAAGCACTGGTATGGGATTATCAAATATATATAGTCGCATAAGATCATTAGATGGTGATATAGTTATGGATAGTAGTAAAAATAGAGGATTAAGTGTTAAAATAAGAATTGTACTTTAATAGGATTACGTTTATATTTGATTTCATGAATAGAAAGATAAAAATAATTTTAGTAGATGATCATAACCTTTTCAGGGAAAGTTTAAGTTTTTTGTTGTCAAAATCGAAAAAAATTGAAATAATAGCTGAAGCTGAAAATGGAGAAGTTTTTCTAAAATTATTAGATAAAATGATACCTGATGTTGTGTTGATGGATATTAATATGCCTAATATGGATGGAATTGAGGCCACAAAAAGAGCATTAGAGAGATATCCCAATTTAAAGATTATTGCTTTGTCAATGAACGGTGATGAAGCGTATTATTATAAAATGATACAAGTTGGGGCTAAAGGATTTGTACTTAAAAAAGCTAGTAGTGAAGAATTAGAAGAGGCTATAGAAACAGTTTTAAATGGAAATGATTTTTTTTCGCCCGAACTAATGAAAAATATAATAATTAACTTTGGATCAACAAAAGAAATTAAAACAGATAAAGGACCAAAATATATTAATCTTTCGAATCGGGAAAACGATGTTTTGAAATTAATTTGTAACGGATTTACAACTAAAGAAATTTCCAATATGCTTTTCATTTCAACTCGCACCGTTGAAGGTCATAAATCTAGAATTATGGATAAGCTAGATGCTCAAAATACTGCAAACATTATTATTCAGGCAATAAGAAATAAGTTAATTGATATTTAATTTCAATTAGAGATCATTCATTATTAAAAATACTTCTTTGTTAACTGATTTAAACTTATTTCTAACTATTTAAATAAAAATTAAATAGTGACTCAAAGAATTAGTAAAAATTCAGAATCTATTTTCATTTAATACATATTTAATTCTAGTGTTATTACGTAGGTAATATTACCTACGTATTTTTTATGTCAAAACACGAAAACTTGCTCTAAAATCAGGGCGTTATCCAAATTATATTTACTAATGAATAATTTTTAAATACAGAAATTATGAATATAATAATTGTAGATGATAATAAATCTTTTAGGGCAGCATTAAAACATTTATTAGAAAAAAATAAAGATTACGAAATTATATGTGAAGCTGATAATGGTATACAAGCTTTGGAATTGCTCAATTCTTATACTCCTGAACTAGTATTAATGGATATTGAAATGCCGATAATGGATAGTATAAAAGCAATTAAACTGATGCTAACGGAAAATAATCAAATTAAATTTATTGCAATAACTGAGTATAGTGACAAAGTTTATTTAGATGAAATTATGGGAGCAGGATTCCATGCTTGTGTTTTAAAATCGGATGTATTTGATGAAATAGATGCAATTATTGAAGCTGTTTGTAATGATAAATATACCTTTCCTAAAGGTATCATGTTAAATGACCCATTATAATTAATATCAAAAGAATTAAAAAAAATTAAAGATGGAGATATTATGAAAATGAAAAAAAACGAACCCCCAAATTTTAATCATGTTTTAACATATTTATCATTTGAGCTAAATAATGAAATATTTGCTGTAAATGTTGAAAATGTGATTAATATACTTGAAATGAAAAAGATTACTAGTATTCCAAAATCACCAGAATATTTTAAAGGGATAATAAACCTACGTGGGAAAGCCCTTCCTGTAGTAGATTTAAGAATTATTTTTGGAATAAATAATCTCAAATTTACAAATGATACATGCATTCTTGTTCTTCAAATAAAAGTTGAGGGAGAAGAAATACTGTTGGGTGCTATTGTTGACTGTGTTAAAGAAGTACTTGAATTAGAGCAAAATTATATTGAGCCAGTTCCTAGTATCGGTACAAAATATCATCCTGATTTCATTAATGGAATATGGAAAATGGATGAAAGATTTATCATGTTACTAGATCTAGATAATGTTATAAACCCAAAGGATATATTAATTGTTCAAAATGCAAGTTAAGCATTTGATAATATGTAAATAACAAATTCAAAGAGTGGTATTAATAAACAGAAAAATTTACACATAAAACATATAGTTATGAATTGGAAGAATATTAAACTTGGAAAAAAATTGTCTATAGCTTTTGGAATAGTTATAGTAATTTTAATAATAGTAACAATTTGGTCTATAAAAGGGATAAATGAAATTGTAAGAAATTCAAAAGAAATTATTGAGGTTGATAAGCTCCTTGCTGATATTGAACAAAAGCACATTGACCATTTGAAATGGGCAAGTGAAGTTAATAAACTATTAACTGATAAAAATGCTAAGGAACTCAATGTTCAAACTGATTATCATTTGTGTGCTTTTGGTCAATGGTACTATGGGAAAGGGAAAGAGAATGCGATAAAATTAATCCCAGAAATAGAAACATTATTAAATGAAATTGAGGAACCACACAAGCATCTTCATGAATCTGCTATTGAAATTTCAAAAGTATTTATACAATCCGATTTTAAAGTCGGTTCTAAAATTAGAGATGTTAAAAGTGAGCATCTTCTTTGGATGAATAATATTAAAGATGCTCTATTAACCAAAAGTAGAGAATTAAATGTTCAAACTGATTATCATGAATGTAGCTTGGGTAAATGGTTGGAAAGTGAAGAAATTCTTGAGATGAGAAGAAATAACCCAGATTTCAATGCTTTAATAACAAAGGTGGAAGAGCCTCATAAACATTTACATGAAAGTGCTATTCAAATTGAAAAATACATTAAAACGGGTGATTTTAATACTGCTAATAAATATTATACATCAAATACAAATAATTATGCTCACGAAACATTAGGTTTATTGGATGATGTTCTTAAATATCAGGATAACAATATGAAAGGAATGGATCAAGCTAATAAAATATACAATACCAAAACTACGGTTGCATTGGAAAATGTTGGAACTCTTTTAAATAAGATAGTTGATAAAGCCAAAAAAGAAGTTGAAACAAATGAAGCTATTATGACTGAAGAATCAAATAAAACACGTCAAGGAGTTTTAATATTTAGTTTTATAGCAGTGTTAATTGCAATTGTTTTTGCAATAGTAATTACTCGCGGTATAATAAACCCTATTCTTAAAGGAGTAAAATTTACAAAACTAATTTCTTCTGGAGATTTAACTGCACAAGTTGAAATTGATCAGGAGGATGAGATTGGTGAATTAGCATATGCTTTGCAATCAATGGCAAATAAATTAAAAAATATTGTAAATGAGATTATTTCAGGATCTGATAATATTGCTGCTGCCTCTGAGCAAATGAGTTCCACTTCACAAAATATGTCTCAAGGATCTTCCGAACAAGCATCATCTACAGAGGAAATATCATCATCAATGGAACAAATGGCTTCAAATATTCAACAAAACAATGATAATGCTCAACAAACTGAAAAAATATCAGTATTAGCTGCTGGAAAAATTGAGAAAGTAGGAAATGCCTCAAAAGAAAGTCTGAAATCAATTCGAGAAATAGCAGAAAAAATATCAATTATTGGAGATATTGCTTTTCAAACCAATATTCTTGCATTGAATGCTGCAGTTGAAGCTGCGCGTGCTGGAGAACATGGAAAAGGATTTGCTGTGGTGGCAACTGAAGTTAGAAGATTAGCTGAACACAGTAAAATTGCTGCTGAAGAGATTAATGTATTATCGAAATTTAGTGTTAATTTAACTGAAGAAGCAGGAAAAATGATAGAAGACTTAGTTCCTGAAATTCGAAAAACAGCAAATCTAGTTCAAGAAATTTCTTCTGCAAGTATGGAGCAAAGTAGTGGGGCTAATCAAGTTAATGAAGCTATTCAGCAATTAAGTCAGGTAACACAACAAAATGCAGCAGCAAGTGAAGAGATGGCTACTAGTGCTGAAGAATTATCTAGCCAGGCAGAGCAATTAAAAGAAATTGTTACTTTCTTTAAAATTGATAATTACCAAAGAGATATCACTCCAGAAACAGGTTTTAATAAAAAAATGAAAATAAAATCCAAGCTTTGGAAAAGCTCAAGTAAACAACCCCTAAAGGAGAAAGTTGGTGTAGATATCATATTGAATTCAAGTGATTTGGTAGATAGGGATTTTGAGAGTTATTAATAAATTATAATTTATAGGTTAAAGAAAAGCCTTGCAAATATTTGTTTGTAAGGCTTTTCTATTAGTAAATTTGTTTCAGTATTGGTTTAAGGTACATTAGTAAAACAGGAAAATATTCATTTTTTATATTCAAAATCGGAATACAAGGATAAAAACAGGCTGAAATAGTATTTGGGAAAACGATTTGACTTGTTTACTACCGATGTAAAATATTTGCAAATAGTGCAAAAAGCAACACGTAGGGTTGAGATAAGCCTATTTAAGGAGCAAACCAAAAATAACACTTTATAAATTTAAGAATCAATAAAAAATATGGATAGTTAAATCGAATTGAGTAATATTGAAAACTTAAAAAATCAATTAGTATAATGAGAACGTTTTATTTATTTTTCTGCTTAATTATTGGTATTTCTGGATACGCCCAAAAAATGAATAAGCTTGGAAAAATTGTTATAGATGAGCTTCCAAAAGCTCCGGATTATTGGGTAATTAAAAATGGGCTTAATTACCGTATGGTATATAAAGACACTATAAATCTGGAAGGTAATGTATTTTACAAATTACCTAACGCGATTATTGCAAGCGAAGAAACTGCCGATGACCGACCTGATAAAATAAATTATTATGATACAACAGGCAGGTTAATCGTTTCAGTTATTAGTCCACGAATCATCAATTTAAAAATTTCAGAAAAAGGAAATTATGCTGCTTTTTACAACCAAAAAAATATTATCCAAATTAATCTGCATAATTTTAGTCTGGATACACTTTTTGGATCATACTCATTTGCATTTACAAACGACGAAAAACTAGTCTATTATGATTCTGAGGAGAGAGTTGTAGTATATGACAACCAGGTTTATTCATTTGAAGATTTTCCAATCATGTTTCTTGACTTCAATTCAACTATACTTGTTTTTACATCTGAAAAAATATTAAAACTCACCGGTTCTGGCTTTATTCCTGTGCGCGAATTTCATGGTTCTTTTTATGATGCTATGATCATAAATCATATTCTATATTTTGTAGATAAATCAGTAAAACGAAACGATATTACTTACAGGCTATATAAAACAACTGATTTAGTAAATTATTCAATTGTTGAAATATCGGACTATGAATAGCGCAGGGTATATAGCGTAGAGCAGAGGGCGCGGGGCAAAGTGCGCAGGGCATAGAGTGCAGAATTAATATTGATAATACTGTACGAGTAAATTTGTTCTCAAGATTAATTGTATTGAGTTCGCAAATAACTAACTTCAGAAAAACTCTTTTAAAGCTTCCAGTATAAATATTGTACAGATATCATTACGTTTCTCTTCGCTCTTTGCTCTAAGTCCTATGCTTTTTTAAAATCGCAATGATAAACAACTCAATCCACCATCCATCTTCTGAAACTCTGAGAGTTCCAGTTCAATAATTTTATATCCTAGCTTTTCAACATTTGCTTTAGTTTTTGGAAATCCTTTAGGAACTAAAACATAATCGTTTACCCGAAGGCAATTTGCTGCATAAGATTCGTTTTGGTCAATAAGAATGCGGTTAAAAGCACTTAATTCGTTCATTGTGCAAATTCCTTCCTGCACAAGCAGGTTATTCTCACCTAAATAATTTACACCTGTTTTAAAATGCAAAATATTGCAAATAGGAATTACATATACAGTATAGTTATATTTTTCGAGTGTTTCCTTTAGTTGTCGTGAACCAGTTAGGTTTGTCCTGTTCGATAATCCGATAAAAAAGATATTATCGGCTTGCATTACGTCTCCACCATCAAGTGTTCCAAGATCATTTATCGAGTATAATGGGAGTAAAGGTTCAAGAACTTTTTTGATTTCAATTTCTTCGCCCAATCGTTTTTTATTTCCCGGACGGGCAATAACACCAAAGTCTTTTGTAACAACCGCAGTATCTTCAACAAAGCATGAATCGGGGAAATCAGGATTAGCATCAAGAACAGTTAATTTTAGTCCGCATTTTTCGAGTGCTTCGCAATATGCATCGTGTTGTTTTAATGCAAGTTTGTAATCTGGTTTTCCTAGTTTAGCTTCTGTAATTCCATTGGCAAAAGTATGTGCCGGTTTTCTGACTATTGCTTTTGTAAACATATTCAGGTTGTTTTTTTTAATTTATTCGCTAAATTAAACCTTTTATCGAAATGTATTTCTAAATTTCAGAACTAAATAAAATTAATAATGAGAAAATTAGTATTGTTATTTGTTGCATCAACTATAATTATTTCGTGCCAATCGGAACGAAGTAAAAAAGAATCAGAAATAAGAAATGAACTGAAAAAAATTATTAACGAAGTTGGTTTACCCGGAATAAATCTGGCAATTTCAATGCCCAATAATGAACTCTGGACAATATCCGAAGGGTATTCCGATAAAGAAAAACAATCGATAATGAAACCTGAAGATGTTATGTTTTCAGGCAGTACAGGCAAAACCTTTTGTGCTGCACTTATTTTGCAATTACAAGACGAAGGCAAATTAAATGTTGATGATTCACTTTCGAAATATTTTGGCAATGAAGAATGGTTCGGTAAAATTGCCAATTCACGTGATTTAACTTTACGAATGTTACTAAATCATACATCAGGGCTTGAACGGTATGAATTTGACGATTCGATATCCATAAAATTGAAAGAAAATCCAGATAAAATCTGGACAGGAGTGGAGCGATTATCGCATATATTTGGTAAGCCCGCATTACACGAAGCAGGTAACGGTTGGGCATATTCCGATACCAATTATATTCTTTTGGGTATGTTAATTGAGAAACTTATTGAAAATGAATATTATGCCGAACTTGAAAAGAGATTTTTTCAGCCACTTAAATTGGAGAATACTTTTCCCGGAAATAACCGAGAGATAAAAGGTTTAATTACTGGTTACTCTATTTATTCAAAAGAATTTGCAGTACCTGAAAAAGTATTACTTGAAAATGGGAAATTTGCATTTAATCCTCAAATGGAATTCACTGGTGGAGGAATAGCTTGTACAGCATCTGATTTAGCAAAATGGGGTAAGTTGTATTATGGAGGTAAGGTCTTTTCACAAAATGCATATAAGTTAATGATTACTCCTTCATTCCAAAAAACAAATTTACAGGATAATGCAAAATATGGAATGGCTTGTTTTGTATGGAACGATGATGGTAGAATTTCTTTTGGCCATACAGGTTTTTTTCCGGGTTATGTAACTATTGTTGAATATATTCCTGGAAATAATATCTGCATTGCTATGCAATGGAATACCGATAAAAAAAACCCAGAAAAGTCTTTACATATGTACCTTGAAAACATTAAGGAAATAGTAAAGAAACATTAATAATTCATAATAAAAATAGAGCGATTTTTCGCTCTATTTTTATTTTAGATTTTTATATAAAAAAATTGAAATATCTATTGAACATTAAAACAAAATCCAATACCTCGTATCGACTTTATATTAATTGATTTGTCGTTTATTAAATACTTTCTTAATCTACTTATAAAAACATCCATACTCCTTCCGGAAAAATAATCATTACCTCCCCATATTTCGTTTAAAATATCACTTCGTTTTATTACTTTGTTGGAGTTTTTAATAAAGTATTGTAATACAAGTGCTTCTTTTTCGGTGAGTTGTATTTTGTTTTCTTTGTAAATGAGTAAAAAGTTAGAAATATCAAATTTATATTCACCTATACAAATCGAATCATTTGTATTGATAATTTTTCTTTTTAAAATATTATTTATTCTAAGTATAAGCTCTTCTGGTTCAAATGGTTTGCATATATAATCATCGGCGCCAAGTTTAAGCCCTTTTATTCTATCCTCTATCATTATTCTAGCTGTAAGAAAAATAAAAGGTATACTATTATTGTTGATTAAAATATTTTCAGCGAGTGTAAATCCATCCATTTCTGGCATCATTATATCAAAAATACATAGATCAAACTTGTTTTCCTTAAAAGCATTTAATCCAATTAATCCATCTCTACATAACGTTACTTCAAAATTATTTAAAACAAGATATTGTTTTAAAACGTTTCCAAGATCAATATCATCTTCTACCAATAAGATGTTTTTTATAAACTTATCCATATTAATAAATATTAATCCAAAATATATTTAGAAAAGATTTCTCTAAAATTAAGAAAGTTATTTAGAAGAAATTTAAAAAAGTATTTTAATTGTTTTGTAGTTTTATGTTTCTTTTTAATTTGAGTGTAAAAGTTGTACCAATGTTAATCTCGCTATTAACTGAAATTTTCCATTTATGAGATTTAGTAATTAAATAAACATAGTATAATCCAAGGCCAGTTCCTTTTATCTTATGAATATTCCCTGTTGGTACTCTATAAAACTGTTTAAATAAATGTTTTTGATACTCTTTACTAATGCCTATGCCATTGTCTGATAAAATAATTTCAAAATACTTTTTACTCTCTAATGTTGTTATATTTAGTTCAATAATGTCTTTAGAATATTTAAATGCGTTATCTAGTAAGTTTGTAAGTATCATTTCAAAATAAAAAGGATCGGCAAGTATTTCTGGAGTTGAAATAAATAAACTTGTATTAATTGTAAAAGATTTCTGATGATTTCTTATCTTAAATTCATCAACAACCTTATTTATTAAATCATGTAAATTAATCTTTTTATAGTTTAATTGAATAATTCCATTTCTAAGAGCAGATAAATTTAATACATTATCTACCAGATTAATTAGTCTTCTAGATTGATTATCAATAGATTTTACCAGATTTAATAATTCTGTTTTTTGATTTAAAATGATTGGGTTTGATAATGTTCTTGATGCAATTGATATGGTTGTTATAGGTGTTTGAATTTCATGAGTTATATTATTTATAAAATCTGTTTTCATTTTATCATGTACTTCTTGTCTTTTAATTGTTTTTATTGTATAAATCACAATAATTATAAAAACAATAAGAATAATGAAAGCACCCCAAATTACATTTTTTATACTTCTTAAATAATAATTCCTTAACGAACCATATTTTATATATAGATTAATTTGAAAATTGTAGTTATTTCCATTAAAATATAAATAATTAGCAGGTAAAATATCAGTAATAATGCTGCTATCTCCAAATAAATATATAACTGATTCTTTTAATTTGTCATCATCTGCTATTGTTATTATTTTATTAGAACCATTAATATTGAACTTATTTAAGCTAATTAAGGTATTAAATGGAACATTAATTTTGTATGATAAAAAAGATTCTTTTAAATTTTCATTAATTTTTTTATAAACATTGAACGTATTTTTTAATGTATCAATCAATTTTTTTTTAGAATCTTCTTTAAGTTCACCATTTAAATCCATACTATTCTTATCTTTTAGTAGGATGTCACATACTTGTTCTAACTTTTCATCATTAACCTTATATTTATAAAATTCAGAAGCACTTAAATAATCTGTTGAATATTTAAATTTATTGCTTTGTAGCTGTAGTGTATTAAAAAGGAGGTATCCCAGTATTATAAATATCAAGATACAAGATAAAATAAGAAAGAAGATTGAAAGTTTAATTCTATTTATCATTATTATTATTTTTATTTTTTCTAAAATTAATAGAATTGTTAATTTAAAAAATAGATTAACTCTTCATTAACCTTTTATTAACACATACCCAGTAAAGAAATAGTTATTTTCGTAAAATCAAATTTCATTAAAAATCAAATTTCATTAAAAATAAAATTAAGCAATAACTAATATGAAACTAAGTATATGGATCATTTTTTTTCTTGCAATGTTTTTAACAACATTAAAATCTTATAAAGTGTTATCTCAGAATCATATATGTGTACAAACAAATGGAAATATTAATGATGCTATTGATATTAACCTAAATTGGTTTAAGCAATTATCAGAAAATTATAATGAATCAACTTTTGTTGTATATTATGGTTTAGGAAGTCATTCCTATCACTTTACAGCTTCAGACAATGATTTTGTGAAAGAAAATAGCGATTATTCAGATAATAATGATTATCAATTCGGTCAAGGTTCTGTTTTAATGGATAATGGAAGAAAGCTTGATGTTAAATATTTATATAATAAAGAAAAATTTAAAGTTGAATTAGCTCGCTATTTAAAGAATGGAGAATTAGACACATCTTTTTTTAAAAACGGGAGAATAACAAAAACAGTTTATAAAAAAGACAAAAAGGGAAGTATGATCGTATTTAAATCAGATGAAAATTTGGTAATAGCCGGTTATACAGAATCAGACTCAACCTTTATTTATATTAAATAACCAATATAAAAACAATCTATTTAACCAAAATCTAAATTTATGTACGATCAAAGAAGCCACATTATTTGTGGCCCAGCTGCAGTTATAAATAAAGAACTAGCAATGTTAGCTTGTACTGAATATGCATGTCATTGTCAATGTAATCAAGGGAGCGGAAGTGGTGCTGGTGTTGAAGGTGGGCATGTTGTAATTTTCAAGCCTTCGTTGTTATAGGTAAAGATTTTTGATTCATTACTTTTCAATCGAAATAGCTATAATTAATTCTAAAAATAGATTAAAGAGAGAATTGTTAACCGGTTGAAAAGTTTATCATCATAAAAAATAAAACCAATTTGGTTTATTAAGAAACTCGAAAGTAAGTTTGATTATGTTTAAATCAGATGAAAATTTGATTCTAGCCGGCTATGCAGAATCATGCTTCACTTTTGTGTACATAAAGTAGCTATTGGGTTGCTTTATATTAATTATTAATCTTAATTTAAAATCATGAAAGAACAAAAAAAACATTTTATTTGCGGTCCAACAGCGGTTGTAAATAAAGAATTAGCAATGATGGCAGCATCAAGTTGTGCTTGTGCTTGCCAGTGTGGTTCACAAGTTGGAACTGGTAATGGTGGTGGATCAGGAGGTTCATTATTAGATTTACTTTCTTTTTAATTAATTATTATTAAACATTAAAAAAACAAAAAAATGAAATCAGTAAAACATGTAATTAGTGGACCATCTTCAGTGGTTCAAAAAGAACTGGCTACTTTAGCAGCAGCTGGTTGTGGATGTCAATGTGGTTGCGGAAGTGCATCAGGTAGTGGTGGTGGAACTGGCGGCGGTGGCGGCGGCGGTGGCGTTGGCGATTTAATAAGCTTGCTTTCTTTATTATAAGAAAACAATAAATGGAGATGTATGCATTAATTTATTTAATGCATACAGATCTCTCTTTAATTATTAAGCGGGTATTTTGTAATATTTTATTTGTTAAAGTTCAAAATATCAATTTTTCATATTAAGCTTAAAAAACAAAAAAGAATACACATAATCATATTATTTGTGGATTATCAGCAGTTGTCAAAAAAGCCAGTTTAGATACTATAGGATGCACTTTTCCATGCAGTTGTGGAATTGAATTAGGCGCTGAATATTCATATGGGGGTGGAGTAGCAATTACAAATTAATTTTAAAATCGCTTTTAATCTTTTAAGATAAATGAGATTTTGTATGAATCAAATATTGCTTGATGCATACAAAAACTAAATAGAAATAATAAAAATTTGGATTTCATAATTTTTGATTATCATTTAAAAATACTTACGTTAAACTTAACCATGGATACACTAAAAAATTTTGAGAAAAGTTTTCTTATTGAAGAAATTAACGAAAATAAATATATAATATATAATGTTGATAGACATATACCGATTATTGTTGATAAAACAGGGAAAAAGTTTTTTGATATTATTTTAAATAATAGAGATTTAGAATCATGTAAAAAGAGCCTTTTGAAAAATGAATTCGATGATTTTGTACTATTTTTAAAAGAAATTGGCAATTTACAAGTATTGGATACATCACCTTCAGAAACGATTAAACCAAAAAACAACCCGCCAAAAACAGCTTATTTACACCTTACTTATAAATGTAATTTAAATTGTAATTATTGTTACAATAAAGATGTACGAAATAAATTTGTTGATCTCCCATTTGAAAAATGGAAAAATATAATTGACAAATTATTACCTACAACAAATTATTTTATTTTAACAGGTGGAGAACCATTTCTATTTAAAGATCTAAAAAACATAATAAACTATATTCATTCCTATAATTCTGAATATCAAGTTGAGATATTATCAAACGGAATGATTAACTTTTCGGAATATTCAGATTCAAATGAAGTTTTTAACAATATTCATAGAATTACATTTAGTTGCGATAATTTTAAATCAAATAATCAGGTAAGAAAAGGATTTGAAATAGAAGAATTTAAAAAGAATCTGGAATGGATTATTAAAAACGGATATGCAGAAAAAGTTGGTTTAAGTTCAGTTTATTATAAAGAAAATCTTGAGGGAACTATTGAAGTTCAACAATATTGCAAAAGTCACTGCATGCAACATAGAAGAGTTCTAGTTATTCCTAATAATCGTGATGAAATCAATATTATGCCATCTTTAGAATCATTTCTAGAATCTCTAGGTTCTAACGAAGCAATTTATGACTTAACTACTTTTTTTAAGCGATTAAATTGTGGAGCTGGGGTTGGACTTATTAGTATCGACCCTGAAGGAAATTGTTACCCTTGCCAGAATTTACATTATGATAAATTTAATTGTGGTAATATATTAAATAAATCATACAAAGAAATTCTTGATTCAGAAGTAATTAATCTTTTTAGATCGGATTTAATTGTTGAAAATATTTCTACCTGTAACGAATGTAAACTTAGATATATTTGTGGAGGAGGTTGCAGAGCTGCAAGCTACAGATTGGAAGGAAAAATTGATGCTTTTCCAGAAGTTATGTGTTCATATTACAAAAGCTTAGCTAAACACAAACTTATAAATGGTGTCTTTTTTACTCCCAGTGAATTATTAAATCGTAAAGATTCTATAAATAAATTAATAGAAAAAGAATTTATTATTTAATATTTTATAAAAAAAGATAAATGTTCGGGTTACTTTAATATATCAGATTATGAACTTTAGTTTTAAAAATTCTTCATACAACATTGGCAAAGATAAATTTAACTGCTTGAAGCAGTATTTAATTAAGCCTAAAAAATATGCTATATGGGGAGGTGTTGCAATGATATTTAATATCCTTTTAATGCTGCCAACACCTCTTATTACAATGTATCTGATAGATCAGATTTTACCTCAGAAGGATTTTCCGATGTTAAGTTTGGTTAGTGGATTGCTGGTAATATTTATCTTATTTAAATTTATTAGTTCATACTTTCAGAATTTATATTTTGTTAAGTTTAATGAGCTCGTAATATTTCATATTCAAATTGATTTAAACGAAAAAATACAATCTTTTACTGCCAGATATAGACAAAAACTTCAAACAGGTTATTTAATGTCAAGAATTTCAAATGATCCCAATCGACTACATGGATTATTTGCTACTATTTTATTAACTGCTGTAAGCGATATTTTAACTTTTATTGTAGGATTGATTATTATTTTCTTTATTCATTGGAAATTAGCTTTAGCGTCTCTTTTTATTTTGCCTTTTTTTATTTATGCAATTAATTATTTTAGTAAAAAAATCAGAGATACTGCAGAAGTAACTTATGAAGAAAGTGCACAAGTTTACAAAAAAATGCAAGAATCAATATCTTTAATTGATACATTCTTAATGTTTAATGCTCAAAAGTACGATGCAATAAAACTTGTTCAAAGAATGAGAAAATCGGTAGTTAGTTATATTCACTTATCTGTTTTGTCGAGTCTTTCAATGAATATAGCCGCTCTTATAAGTGGTATTGGACCTGTAGTTGTAATATGGTATGGAATGTATGAGATTATGAATGGGAATTTAACTTTAGGAGAATTAATTGCATTTAATGCTTTTATTGGATATCTCTTTGGTCCTGCAAACAGATTAATGAATGCAAATTCTAGTATTCAACAGTCACTCGCAGCATGGGATAGAATATATGAAATACTCAATGAAAAGAAAAATGTACTTAAAAAATCTAAAAAAAATGTAAGAAATAAGATTCTAGGCCATGTTTCTTTCCAGAATGTAGCTTTTTCGTACGATGATCAACCAGTATTAAAAAATATTAATTTAGAAATTGCTCCAAAAAGTATATTGGGAATTGTTGGTGAAAGTGGCTGCGGAAAGAGTACTCTGGTTAGCCTAATACCTGTTTTAAATGAAAAAAATGAAGGTGAAATATTTATTGATGATTTACAAGTAGGTGATTATAACGTAAATACCTTAAGAGATCAAATTGCTTATGTAAATCAGGAACCATTACTCTTCAATAATACAATACTAAATAATATTAAACTTGGTAATAAAAATGCGAGTCGTGATGAAATTATTCATGCTGCACATTTAGCCAAAATTAGTGATTTTATAGAATCTTTACCTGATGGATATGATTCAATAGTTGATGAAAGAGGATTAAATATGTCTGTAGGACAAAAACAACGAATTGCTATTGCAAGGGCAATACTTAAGAAACCATCAATTTTAATTTTGGATGAATTCACATCAAACCTAGATTCAGAGTCGGAGTATGATTTGTTCGAAACACTTAAAGATTTCATGAAAGAACGAACTACAATTATTGTTGCTCACAGATTATCAACACTTAAATATGCAAATAAAATTGTTGTTCTTGATAAAGGGTGTATTGTAGAAGAAGGTAGCCATCAAGATCTTATGAAATTGGAAGGTTCATACAGCAACCTTTTTAATAAACAACACGCTAATGGCGAAATAAAAGTCCTTGTAAATTAATAGTTCATTTTTCACTTAAATTGATTTAAATAATTATAACTCAAATTATGTAATTATGAAATTCTCTTTGAAATTTTTATTAAGAAGATTATTTAGAAATAAACTAACATCATTAATTAATATTTTTGGTTTAACAATTGGTATTGTTTGTTCATTTTTTATTTTAATATACATATCATATGAATTAAGCTTTGATAAGTTTCATTCAAATTATAAGCATATTTATAGAATAACAGAAGAAAGAACACTAACAGAGCAACCAAGAACTTTAGCAGTTACTTGCCCTCCAATTGCAGGAATAATATCAAACGAGTTTCCTGAAATTAAAACTGTTCGCATACTGCCATATGAGGCCAATATATTTTTAGAAAATGAAATAAATTTTAAAGAAAACAAATTCTATTTTACTGAAAATTCAATTTTTAATATTTTTGATTTCCACTTTATTGAAGGAAATAGTAAAGAAGCTCTTTCCAACCCTAATTCAATAGTTGTGTCAGAAAGTATAGCAAAAAAATATTTTGGCAATGAAAAAGCAATTGGTAGAATAATAAAACTCAATAATAAGGTTGATTTCGTTGTTACAGGAGTTGTTAAAATTTTTTCAGGTAATTCGCATATTAAACTGGAAGTTTTAGCATCCTTAAATACCTTCTTTAACGATAAAAAACTTATGGAGTCGTGGTGGAAAACAGATTTTTATACTTATGTTTTGATCCCAGAAGCCAGGGATAATCAAAATTTCAAAGAAAGCATCCCCAACATTATCAACAATTATATGCCTGATGCAAAAGGACAGCGAATATTTACTCTTCAGCCATTGAGGAAAATACACCTGTATTCAAATTTGGAAAATGAATTGGAGAAAAACAGCGATATAAAGTATATCTATATATTTGTTTTTATTGCCTTACTTATTATTGTTATAGTATGTTTTAATTTCATGAATTTATCCACAGCAACTTTTATGAAAGCATCAAAAGAAGTTGGTTTAAGAAAGATTTTTGGAGCAAAAAAAAGAAATTTGTCACTTTTATATTTTGGAGAATCTATATTAATCTCTTTTTTCTCTTTACTAATAGCAATAATTATTGTTGAAACAACAATTCATTTTTTTAATTCATATTTTCCTGGTATATATGAATTTTACTTTCTAAATAAATTAAAACTCTATTCGTTTTTTTTCTTTATCACTTTTTTAATAGGAATATTTGCTGGAAGTTACCCTGCAATTTATTTGCCATCTCTAAAACCCGTAGATGCACTAAAAAAATTAAATAGAATTGGAAAAAGTAATATTATAACCAGGAATGTTCTTATTGTTTGCCAATTTGTAATTGCCTGTGTAATGATTTCTTCAACATTTATTATTTATAAACAGTCACAATATATAAAAAAGCTGGATTTAGGTTTTGATAAGCAAAACCTATTAGTTCTTAATATCCCAAAGGAATTAAATTCAAAATATGAGCTTTATAAAGATTTACTAAAAGGAAACAATAAAGTTATTGATGTATGTATTTCAGGCGGGGTTCCAGGTGTGCCGTTAACATCAGAATTTCCATATCAATTAGATAATGTTAACTATAAAGGTAGTTTGCCTAACATATTAACATTTATGATCGATTATGATTTTATTCAGACCTATGGTCTTCAAATAATTAAAGGTCGTGGATACGAAAAAAATAGTGAATTGGACAAAGATAAATCATTTATATTAAATCAAAAGGCTGTAAATACTTTTGGTTGGGATGATCCTATTGGTAAATCGTTTACAATTCATCAATTTAATGGGAAAGAAATGGAGACAAAAAAAGGAACTGTTATTGGAGTAGTTAAGGATTTTAATTTTAAGTCTCTTAATACCTCAATTGAACCTCTTGTTTTAGAGATAGCACCATCTGATATGTTTTATAACTCACTATCAATAAAGTATAAAAATGGAGCAGATCAGGAAGTTTTAAGTATTTCCAAAAAACAATTGAAAGAAATGGGAATAGACGAACCAATTGAATATTATTTTCTAAGCGATAAGTTACAGTCAGATATGAAGAAACAAGAAAATCTAAAAAGCTTGATGTATTTGTTTACAATCTTAATTGTAATATTAGCTTGCCTCGGATTATTTGGTTTAGTATCTTTTAGTCTTAATCAAAGATCTAAAGAAATAGGTATAAGGAAAGTTCATGGTAGTAATACCTTTAATATTGTTTTTCTATTTTATAAACAATACTTGAAATTAATAATCTATTCAAACATAATTGCTATTCCTTTTACCTTTTTTATAATAAATAAATGGATGCAATATTTTGCTTATAAAACAACAGTTAATTGGACAGTATTTATAGTTTCTTTTATAATGCTCTTTATATTGACATTTATAACTGTCACTGTTATTACCATTCGAAATGCTAGAATAAACCCAGCAATTACTTTAAAATACGAATAATACTTTAAACTTATAAAAAATGCAAAACTTAAAAAGACTAAAACCATATAAATCTGAAAGACCTTTAAGAACAATTAATAAAATAAGAAATATTCTTGGTGAACATGATATTTTTACAATTGAAAGCCATATAATAGATGATGCCGATTTTCATTCCTGTCATGTAACTTTTGACAATAGCACTTTAGCTTTACTTGGAATAGCAACCAATGGAAAAGGTTTGAGTAGAGAATATTCTTTAGCAAGCGGATATGCAGAATTCCTCGAAAGAATCCAAAATAATGCAAAAATTCATTTGCAGAATTATCAGGCTACCAAACGCTATTTGGAAAACGAAAATATGAATAATGCTTTTCATAGAAAATTAAAACAAGAAGATTTGGTTCAGGATTTTAGATTCGCTCCTGACGAAAAATTTTTAAACATAGAAAAAGCGGTAAATGAGCAACCAGATATTTATCAAAAAATTTTAAACTTGAATGATAATAAAGAAATCATTCAATTTATTGAAGAAGAACTATGTACCAATGAGATTGAAACTGTTCCTTTTTATGAGGTAAATAGTAATGAAATTAAAGAATTACCAATTCGATTAATTCAGAATGTTTGTGGAACAAATGGGATGTGTTCTGGTAACAACAAGATTGAAGCAATTTTACAAGGTATATCTGAAATTTTTGAACGATATGCAATAAGAGAAATATATTTAAAAGAGCTTTCACTTCCAACAATCCCACTTGAAGTATTTATGGGAAATGAAATTTATGAGAGAATAAAAAAATTAGAATTAGAGAAAAGTTATACTTTCATTATCAAAGATTGTTCTTTAGGAATAGGTTTGCCTGTTTTAGGTGCACTTATTATTGATCATTCAAATAGCACATATACACTACATTTAGGTGCTGACCCAAGCCCAATAACTGCACTTGAAAGATGTTTTACTGAAGTTTATCAAGGGGGAAAAAATGCACGATTTAAGCCTGTTCATTACAATACTAAAGATATTTTCAGCTTTTTAGGAGCTAATAATCAAAAATCCCGAGAATGGAATAAGTTAAATCAAATGTATAAAACCATTAAACAAGGTACGGGGTATTGGCCTGATTCAATATTTCTAAACAAAGAATCATATTCTTTTAATGGATTTGAAAACCCGGTATCTTATAGTAATGAAAAAGATATGAATTATTTTCTAAATATTATTGAAAGAAACAATTACAAACTTTTTATTAGAGATCATTCATTTTTGGGTTTTGACTCTTTTTACATTTATATTCCTGAATTAAGCCATTTATATAATATTGCAGATAATAATGCCTGCAAAATTGATTATAAACTAAAGCAGAAGTTTACTATTCTTGCTAACCTAAATAAAGCAAATGAAAATGATATTAAACAGGTTGTTGAACTAATTGAAGAAGATTACAATCATCCAAGATTCAGTGAAAAAAATATTAGACAGTACTTTTTGGCAAATCTAAATTTTGAATTTGTTGACATGTCACCTGAACTTTTCTTAGTGATGTTAAATTACAGAATTCAAAATTTTGATAAAGCATTTTATTTTTTAAATCAACACCTGATTAATTGTAAATCTGAAAATAATATTAATTATGCTTATTTATATGCTATATCAGAATATTTAAAATTAAAAATTGAGAAAAACTCTAACGAAGATATTTTTAATAGATTGAGAATCCAATTTACTGAAAATATGGCTAATGATGTAATAAATGATATGGATAAAAATGAAGAAATATTTAAATATCATAGACTTCCTTCATGTTTCGATTGCGATAATTGTCCAGTTTCTAATGAATGTAAATTCTTTGATCTTTTAAAGTGTTATAAACCAATAAAAACAGCCTATAAGCTAAATGTTATTGATCAGAATGACTTGTCGAAATTATTTTATAACACGAATGATATTAAAACAAATAATTTATTCAAAGCAGAGTTTTCATCTAATTAATTAAATAGGATTTATATAAAATGTTATTAAATTGATAGTTATATTGTTCTTATTGATATAAGAATTTATTTCTTAATAATTGGGATGGGTTAAGTAGTTTAAAAATAAAGTTTTCGAGCTGAGAATCGTTTCTCAAATTAGCTCTCTCAAAGCTATGCAACTTGTGTTGATTATGTTACTTGAAATGATATCTGTATAACCATGCAGTGGAATACCGATAAAAAGAACCCAGATAAATCATTTCACAAATATCTTGACAATATTAAACTATTTGTAAAATAGGAAAAGATACTGCAAGGCAACAACTTAAAGAGAACATTGTAACTGCGCTAGGCTACTCAAATTTTTCGAGCATTATGCAGACATGATAACTCTGGTAAAAAGTCACTGCGAATGAGTCCTAAAAGGACGTTCCGAAAGCTTTCGGAAGAAGCAGTCTTTATAAAGATAGCTTCGAATAGCTCGTTATGATTTAAAAGGGAAAGTTACTACTAAGATTGGATGTTTAAAAATCCTCAAATTAATAGTATTATTTTTTTCGATATATTTTAATATCAATGTTTAAACTTTTTTAAATTTTGAAATGTTATACTTAACATAAATTTTGCCATGTATTTTTATTTTTTCTAAATTGTAAATTTATTATAAACTAAACTCTATAAAACTATGAAAACACTCAAAATTATTGGAATTATTATTATTGTATTAATTGTAATATTCTTATTGTTGGGTATAATTATGCCAAAAGCATATCATGTTGAACGTTCAGCAAGCATTAATGCACCTGTAGGAATTGTGTTTGATCAGGTAAAATATTTTAAAAACTCTTCAACCTGGGCTCCATGGAATGCATACGATACAAATATGGTTACTACTATAGAAGGTGAGGATGGCACTGTTGGAGCAATAAGCAGGTGGAAAGGAAATAAAAATGTTGGTTCTGGTTCTCAGGAAATAGTTACTATTGAAGAGAATAAACGAATTGATTTTAAAATGATTTTTCTAGAACCATTTGAATCTGAAAGTATGGCTTATTTCGATCTTATTCAAGAGAATAATACCGTAAATATTACTTGGGGTTTCGATGGTGTAAATAAGTTCCCATGGAATGCTTTATCCATATTTATGGATATGGATAAAATGTTAGGAGCTGATTTTGAAAAAGGCCTGAATGATTTAAAAGTAAAATGTGAAGGTATTAATGCTCAAATAGAAAAATATGGATTTCAAATTAGCGAATTCAATTTTGAAGGAAAAGCATATCTTGCTAAAAAGAAATCGTTAAAATTTGATGAAATGCATAACTTTTTTGCAACAAATTATGCAGCAATTGGTCAGTTAATTAAAGAAAAAGGAATTGAAATGGATGGTTATCCTGTAGGTTTATATTATAGCTGGGATATGGAAAAAATGATATCTGAATTAGCAGTTGCAATGCCTGTAAAAGGAATTACTGAATCACCATCACCAGATTTTGAACTTATTACTTTAGGAAAAAATAAAGCTTTAAAAATTAAATTTTATGGAGATTACGAAAAAATTGGTGATGCTCACATGGCAATGGATGCTTATATGAAAGACAATAACCTAAAACAATTAGTTCCTGTTATAGAAATATATGTTACTGATCCAATGACCGAGCCCGATACCAGCAAATGGTTAACCAAACTTATATATTTTGTTGAGTAGATTCATGTTTCAGAATATATAAAGCCACTTTTTGTGGCTTTTTTTGTATAATAAATCTGTAATCTTTCTTTTTTGACAAGAAATTTTTGAAACAAAATTTAAACTATTAAACTTGCTACAAGTCAAAAGCTTGTATTTTTGAAAATAATAATTTAAAACTATAATTATGAGAAGACTGTTAATTATTACACTTATGTTGATTTGTGTGAGTTCCTTTGCTCAGAAATCAACAAAACAGGAAGTAAAAGAAAATCCATACAAATACACATGGAATTTAACCGATGTTTATCCTAACTGGGATGCATGGCAAAAAGATCTTGAATATGTTAATTCTCAGATTCCAAAATATCTTGAGTTTAAAGGTCGTTTAGGCGAGAGTGTACAAACAATGCTCGATTTCCAGAAATTTTCTGAAGAAGTTTCGAAAATCAGTTCCAAATTATACATCTATGCTTCTTTAAGTCAGGATGTTGATGGTAAAAATCCAATTTATATTACTAAGCTGCAGCAATTACAAACGGTAGGTATAGAAATGAGTAGAAATACTGCTTGGATTCAACCCGAATTAGCTACAATTCCAAAAGAGAAAATAGAAGGTTGGATGAAAGAGAATAAAGATCTGGCAATTTACAACCACGATTTTGAAAGCTTTTATCGTACTCTGGAACACATTATTGATGAACAAACTCAAAAAATAATTAGTTATTACAGTCGTGCATTAGGAGCAGCAAGTAATGCTTATGGCTCTCTTTCAACTGCCGATATGGAGTATCATAATGTAACTTTATCAACCGGCGAAGAAATTGTAACAAGTCCTGCAAATGCATCAAAAGTTTATTCTGGTAATCCAAATCAGAACGATCGAAAAATAACAGCGAATGCTCGTGAAGCAGTGTATGCAAAAAATAAAAATACCTATGCCGACCTTTGGATGGGTGTTGCACAAAATCGCTGGGCAAGTTCACAATTACAAGGTTATGAGTCTGGTCTTGATGCAGTTTTACAATCGAATAATATTCCGAAAGATGTGTATATGAATTTAATCGATGTTGCTAGTAACAATACTGCATCTTTATTAAAATACCGAGAATTACGTAAAAAAGCTTTAGGACTTGAGAAATATTATTTTTCAGACGAATCGTTCGAATTGGTTGATTTTATGAAAAATTACTCTTGGGAAGAAGCTGTTGATATGGTTCAGAAATGCTTAAAGCCAATGGGTGACGAATACAATACTCTTTTAAATACTGCTATTCAGGGTGGTTGGATTGATGTTTACGAAAAACCTGGCAAACGAACAGGTGCTTATAGCTGGTCCATTTATGGTGTGCATCCATATATACTAATGAACTGGGATGAGAGTCGCGACAATGTGTACACACTTGCTCACGAATTAGGTCACTCTATGCATAGTATGTTAAGTAGCAAATATCAACCATATACTTATTCAAGTTATGCGTCAATGGTTGCTGAAACTGCTTCTACTTTCAACGAGAACATGTTACTTGATTATATGATAAAAAACTCAACCGATCCGAATGAAAAGATTGCTTTATTGGTTCAGGCTATCGATAATATTTCAGGTACTTTCTACCGCCAATCTCAATTTGCTGAGTTCGAATACAAAATGTATACTATGATAGAAAAAGATGAGCCTATGAATGCTGATATAATTGCTAATTTGTATTTAGAAATTGATAAAAAATACAATGGCGATATTTTTGACCGTTCAGAAGATTTTGCTTACAGTTGGCCAAGAGTTCATCATTTCTTCGGATATTTCTATTATGTGTATAATTATGCAGTTTCATTTTCTGCATCAAGCAGTTTATTTAACCAGATAGCTTTGGCCGAAACTCCTGAAGCTTCAAAAGCTGCCCAGGAAAAATACCTTACTTTATTAAAGTCAGGAGGAAGTGATTATCCTGTTGAATTGCTTAAAAAAGCAGGTGTTGATTTAAATACCAAAGAGCCATTTTTAGCTGTTATTAAACGTATGGATCAGTTGGTTAATCAACTAGAGGTTGCTTTAAAAGAAGCTGGAAAGATCTAAATTATAATTGAATTTAGGATTCAAGGGGGGATTGTCTTTATGGCAATCCCTTTTTAATTCGCTTTTGTAATTTGTTAATTTGGTTCGTGTTTTCGCAAAACTTGTGACAAATATTTCAATA